>JBGTDZ010000113.1:0-24909 GCA_041748055.1 Aquaticitalea sp. | reverse complement strand
AGCCGTTGGTGCCCTCGAGCCTCACGTAGATGGACTGGGGATTGGAGGTGTTGGTATAGTTGCCAACGTTCACTATCGCACCGGTGCCGCCATCGGCGTCCGTCTGTGTGAGGTGGTAGGTCAAGGTGTGCTGCAATGGGTACTGGGCGCCCAGTACCTCGCCATTCTTGGTCGTAAGGTCGAACTGCACCGTGCCGTCGATGTTGGTGTCGCAGATGACATGGTCTGATATCTCAAGCGGGACAACCGGGGTCGGCAATACGTTGAGGACCAAGGGCACTATCGTCGCACAGTCAGAGGCAAGCACCGAGCTCACCACCCGCGCATAGAGGGTCTGGGTAAAGGCCACTATGCTGTCGTAGTACGTCCCAAGGGCGTTCACGTTGTTCTGGGCGTTGGCAAGGGTCTCGTGGTAGCTGACCTGAAGGCTGCCCTCACCGCCAGTTATCTGGGGGCCGGCATCGGTAAGGTCGAACATGCCGAAGCCATCGTTGTTCGGATCACAGTATTCAAGGGCGTCGGGGGTAAACGCGACAGGTGCCTGCGCTACCTGGAGCACTAGCTCGGTGGTGTTGTGGCAGCCTGTGGTACCGTCAACCACACGGACGTGCACCGTCTGGGCGTTGGAGGTGTTGGTATAGGGCAGCGAAAGGGGCGAGTCGCCAGTGACGGCGTCCGATGCTGAAAAATGGTAACTGACAAGGTACGAACCGTTGCCGCCCGTTATCTCCGTGTCCTTCACGGTCAAATCAATCTCCGTAAATCCGTCGCCGACGTTGTCGTCGCATACAACCAACGAAGAGGGTGCGAAAAGTGTTGGCAAAGGATTGACTACAAGTTCAAATGTTGTGAAATTTGTACATCCAGATGTGATATTTTTCAAACGGACATTTATGGTTTGTGGATTACTGATATTTTGATATGGAGCTACTATCGGATTCATTCCAGACAATGCATCTGCATTCGAGAAATGATAACTAACTATAACATTTGTCTGACCGTTCAAAGATTCGGAATTCTTGGTTGTGAGATCAAAAACTTCAAAACCGTCACCTGGATTATTATCATCGCACAATACATAATCTGAAATAGAAGTCACTGTGGGCAAAGGATTGACGATAAGGGTTAATTCAACGGTATCAAAGCATTCTGATGCGTCATCAACTACTCGCGTATATACTGTTTGTGCAAAAGCCACAGTATTAGTATATGGATTGGGCAGCGGATTTGTCCCATTTTCAGCATTTGTTTGTGAATTATGATATGAAATTGACAGACCGGTTTGACCATTCAATATTTCAGAATCTCTTAATGTCAAATCAAAACTAGCAAAACCATCAACATTATCATCACATACTTCGAGTACCGAAGGCGAATTGGCAATCGGAATTGGTTTGACTATCAAATCTAAAGTAACGGTATTGTAGCATGTGGTATTGTTATTTTCGAGTCTTACATATATTGTTTGTGGATTGGCTACATTCGTATAAGAAGTTCCCAAAGGATTCAATTCTAAATCTGCATCACTTTGAGACAGATAGTAAGTAACGTCAATGCCAGTCTGTCCATTAAGGATTCCCTGAGTAGCCTCATCTAAGGTAAATATAGCAAAACCGGTTCCGTTGCTGTCGCATTCATTCAATGGCATGGTAGCTACGACTAGAGGCAATGGATTCACATTTAAGTTGAACGTTGTATATCCATAACATACAGGTGTAGAATTTTCTGAAATCCTCACATGAATTAATTGTGGATTACTCAAGTTAACATAAGATGCAGGATTGGAAATAGGATTAGTATTTGTTTCAGCATCTGATTGTGATTCAAAATAGCTTACCACATAATCCGTTGGCATCTGGCTCCCTAAAATAGTTGACGTTTGCGACATTAAATTAAAGGGTGCAAAACCATCATTACTATTATCATCACAGATAAACATGTCTGCTGGTTGGGTAGCCAATGCCCTGTCATTTACCACCAGGTTAAATACAGGATTTGCCGATACGCTTGTGCAATTATTTGTACCTAAACTTTCCAACCTTACGTATATGGGTTGAGGATTGCTGGTATTGACGTAAGGGCTCACAAGTACATTTGATTCGGAATCTGCATCTTCAAATGACCCATAATAGGTCACTTCGAAATTTGTTGCAGGTTGACCGCCCAAAATAGTGGCCGTTTGCGATTCTAAATCGAATGATTGGAAACCATAATTTGTAATATCGTCACAAAGTTCCATATCGGAAACAGAGTTAATAATGGGTTGCGAAATGATATTGAGAGTAAAGGAATCTGTGTCATAGCAACCTGAGCTCAAAAATTCCAACCTAGCATAAATAGGCTGACCATTGGTGCCTGAGAAAGTTGTAGGGTCAGGAATGGGATTCAAATCCGAATCTGCATCTGCCTGTGTTTGGTGATAGGTGATAATATAATTGGTGGTATCGGTAATTGACTCTAAAATAATGGGATTGTTTTCTGTTAAATCAAAAAGATATGGGGCTGCTCCAGGATTGCATAAAAACAAATCTTGAATACTGGGGTTCACAGCAATGACTGGATAAAATTCAATCAAAACCGAATCATTTGTTTCACAACCAACAGCAAAAAAAACATCAACACTATAAACCCCTGATTCAGTTACACTGATTATAGGGCCTGTTTCCCCAACAATTTCTTCTCCATCAATATACCATGTATGAACAGCGTTGGGAGCCTGCGTATCTAAGGTAACAGCTTGTCCATTGCATTCAGCATTTCCGGCTGCAATGGTAATATCATCACCTAATTCTCCACCCAAGATAAAACTACCCGCTTCCAAAAAGATGGCAGAATCCCAAATGGAATCTCCTTCATCTGCAACCACCAATTTAATTTCATAGGTAGCTCCCAATGTTACATTTGCAGTCGCGGTCAACGCTATGGTTCTACCTCCATAGTTGGTATCATTGATAGGATTGGGAAAATCATCATCATAACCTGCAAAAAAAGAAGGATTTGCTGTACAAATTCCTGAATTATTAATATTAGTAACACTCACAGGCGTCCCATTGGGCAACACTGCCAAATTGGTATATGCTGTTGTTCCCACCTCTCTAAGTAAAAATGCAAAACTGTCTGCAAAACTACATTCTGTACTGCCATCATACTCTTCAGAAGCCATGATATAACGAAAACTTATGGTATTCGATGTAGGTACGAAGTTAAATTTGATAAATGCGGCATCATTAGTATCAGTCTGTCCCAATGCTGCTTCCAAATCGGCATCACCTGATTGATTGTTGTTGAAACTAACCAAGTTGCCATTAATGGTATTCCCTCCCGCAGCGGCTCTTCCAGTTGACAATACTATACCTTCTTCAAAAGGAAAATTGACAGCGCCACCTTTATTAAAATAGCCATAATTTTTTCCTTGGAAATTTGAAGGGGTACCATTGACCTGAGCTGAAAAATTATCTACCTCCGAACAACCTCCTGACACCAATACATTCGCTATTAATTCTTCTGGTGTATATAAAGATTCTGGATACGCTGAATTATTGATACTCACGATGGCTTGCAACACCAAAACCGGAATTGTCACAGTATCAAAACATCCCTGAGGATTTGTGTCAGTCGCTGTAAAAGTGACATTGTAAGTTCCCGGATTATTGAATACATGCGATACCGATTGGCCTGGTGTAATTGGGCTTCCATCTGCAAAATTCCAGCTATAGGTCGCACCAGTTGCATCCCCGGAAAAAGTAGCGCTCCCATTAAAATCAACCGTGGCACCCGGAAAAATAGTGATGACCCCCGATCCATTGGGAAGGGGTGTTGTACTAACTATGAAAGCTTCAATGGTTTGGCATGGCTCAGCGCATAAAATATCCGCTGCAAATCCGCTACCATTTCCTGACCCATTACTAATAAACCTAACAGTCAGGCAACCACTGGTATTGGATGCACTTGCGGCAACAGTTCCCGGACTTCCGGAAAGACCTCCAGAATAAGTACCGATTAAAGGTGCTGAGGTGTCTGGCCCATCATAAATTGTTACAATATCCTGTCCCAACTGTGTACTAAATGCCGTAAAATTTAATATTATAAAATCCGCAGAATCTAAAGCGCAGATGGTTGTCACATAATTCTCGTTACTTGTGTAATTGGAAGTGCCGCCACCAGAATCATAGAGCTTATCTGGAGCGCATCTATTAAAACTTCCGTTTTGCATAGTAACATCTTGTGAAGATGCGCTTAACGAAATAAAAAAAACTATTAAAATGTAAAAATTTCTCATAAAATAGATTATCGCGGAAATTTTCATTAATCTATGGTTGATCGATATACCAACTATAATATTAAAATTTGTTGCTATTACATAAAGAATCAAATCATTATCCTGAATAATTAAATTATTGATTCGATCAAATTATTAATAAGAGGGGAATTTAAGAAAATTTTCACTAATAACGTAGTCGATTTATTACTAAAAAATCAGAGTTTAACACTTAATGGTTTTAATGGATTTAAACTTTAGTTCCGATTAATTAAAGGTTAAATACAAGAAGACTTTGGTCAGAAATCGTAAATTTGTCAAAATATGTTTCCTCAAATGAAAATCTCAATAAAAGAAACCAGCAATCCAACCATATTAAAATTTGAAGCCGATGTGTTCTTGACAAATCATGAAAGTTTTGAATTCAATAATATAGATGAGGCAGGAGCTTCGCCTTTGGCCCAACAGTTATTTTATTTGCCCTTTGTAAAAAAAGTATATATCTCTGGAAACTTTATTGCCATTGAAAGATATAATATTGTAGGATGGAACGAGGTTCAGGAAGATGTTGCAGAGCAAATTGAAGCCTATTTGAACAGTGATGGAATTGTAATCAGTGATAACACAAAGAGCAAGAAAGTACCCGTAACCGTTTATGCCGAAAGTACGCCAAACCCTTCAGCCATGAAGTTTGTAGCCAATAAAAAGTTGGCGACAACTTCCTACGATTTTAAATCAATTGATGAAACAAAATATTCTCCGATAGCCGCAGAACTATTTCATTTTCCTTTTGTCAAAGGTGTTTTTATTGATGAAAATTACATCTCCATTACCAAATTCGATATTGCCGATTGGAATGAGGTCACGATGGAGTTACGTGAATTCATTAGAAAGTATATTGAAAACGGAAAAGAAATCATTATTGCAAATGCTCCTGAAGTTCTTAAAAAAACTACCGAAAAGCTAGATGCACATTACGAATCCCTTGATGATATTTCCAAGGAAATCATCAATATTTTGGAAGAGTATGTAAAACCAGCCGTTGCCAGCGATGGAGGCAATATTCAGTTCGAATCCTACAATCCAGAGAGCAAAACGGTAAAGGTAATTTTGCAAGGTGCATGCAGTGGCTGCCCTTCTTCCACTTTTACTTTAAAAAGTGGTATTGAAAACATGCTTAAGGAAATGATGAAAGGAAAAGTAGAACTTGTCGAAGCCATCAACGGTTAAAAAATCATTATCTTTATAACAGAAATTATGTATTAACCTAAAATTAATTAAAAATGTCAGTATTAAAAGTAATTGAAATTATGTCCAATTCCACCGAAAGTTGGGAAGATGCCACAAGAAAAGCTGTTAAACACGCAGCTAAAAGCGTGAAAAATATAAAATCAGTATATGTAAGGGAGCAGAGCGCCGTCGTTAAAGAGAGCGAAGTGACCGAATTTAGAGTGAATTTGAAAATCACGTTTGAAGTCAACTAAACTTTAACAAAAGCAAACTATAAAGCACTCTTCAATGGGTGCTTTTTTTATGCGCATATATTTGGTTATCTTTAAAACATGAGAAGCATTCACGTTTTCATAATCTTAATCATTTTAAGTTATCTAGCATAAAATATCAATGACGCACGAATATACCAACAAACTCATTGAGGAAACCAGTCCATACCTATTACAACACGCATATAATCCCGTGGATTGGAACGCCTGGAATGATGGAACTTTGGCACTTGCTAAAAAAGAAAACAAACTTATTATCATAAGTGTTGGCTATGCTGCATGCCATTGGTGCCATGTGATGGAGCAAGAAAGTTTTGAGGATGTAGAAGTTGCTAAAGTCATGAACTACAATTTCATTAATATTAAAGTGGACAGGGAAGAACGACCAGATATTGATCAGGTTTATATGGATGCTGTTCAACTCATGACAGGTTCAGGCGGATGGCCCATGAATGTTGTGGCTTTACCTGATGGGCGTCCGATTTGGGGAGGCACCTATTTTAAAAAAGAACAATGGATAAGTGCTTTGGACCAGATAACAAAATTATATAATACCAACCCCGAGAAGTTAAAAGAATATGCTGAAAAATTGAATAGTGGAATGAAAAGCTTAAACATTGTCAATTTCAATAATGATGAAGCCGCCTTTTCCACAGAATTCATATCAAAGGCAATTGGCAATTGGTCCAGACATTTTGACCATCTCAAAGGAGGAATGGCAAGGGCTCCCAAATTCATGATGCCGAATAATTATCATTTTTTATTACGTTACTCCTACCAGCTCGATGATGATAAACTGAAGAATTATGTCAATCTTACTTTGAAGCAAATGGCTTATGGAGGAATATTTGATCAAATTGGTGGCGGATTTTCCCGATATTCGGTCGATGATAAATGGCATGTACCACATTTTGAAAAAATGCTTTATGACAATGGACAACTGGTAAGTTTATATGCTGATGCCTATATTATAACAAAAAACAAACTCTACAAAGATGTGATTACTGAAACATTGGAATTTGTAGCAAGAGAACTTACAGGTACTGAAGGCAATTTTTATTCATCACTTGATGCCGATAGTAACAATAGGGAAGGAATATTGGAAGAGGGAGCATATTATGTTTGGAAAAAAGATGAATTAAAAACTCTTTTAAAAGATGACTTTGAGTTGTTTTCGGACTATTACAATATCAATGGTTATGGATTTTGGGAACATCAAAATTACGTGTTGATCCACAAAGATGATGACGCATCCATTCAAGAAAAGTACAAACTTTCCTCCAAAGTGCTATCGACCAAAAGACAGGCCTGGAAAGAAACGCTCCTTACAGCACGCTATAATCGTGATCGTCCACGATTGGACGACAAAACGCTTACTTCGTGGAATGCATTGATGCTCAAAGGAAATGTGGATGCCTATCGGGTTTTGGGTGATCGTACTTATTTGGAAACAGCCATCAAAAATGCTGAATTCATTATCAACGCCCAATTACGAAGTGATGGAGGCTTAAACCATAATTATAAAAATGGAAAAAGCACTATCAATGGATTTTTAGAAGATTATGCAACAACTATTGATGCATTTATCTCTTTATACGAGCAAACACTGGACCTAAAATGGTTGTTGACTGCGAGAGATCTGACCAATTACACGCTCGAACATTTCTTTGACGAAAAAAGCCACCTCTTCTTTTTCACTTCAAATACAGATGCAGATTTAGTAAGCAGAAGTATCGAATATAGGGACAATGTGATTCCTGCAAGTAATTCAATCATGGCAAAAAATCTATATAAACTATCTCATTTTTTTGACAACAGTCACTTCTCAAAAACAGCGACCGCAATGCTTAACAATGTGAAACCAGAAATACAGGAGTACGGATCAGGTTATTCCAATTGGCTGGATTTAATGCTCAATTATACTGAACAGTTTTATGAGGTGGCCATTGTTGGAACAGAGGTATTGAACAAGATTTCAGAATTAAATAAAACCTACATTCCCAATATGATTATTGCAGCTAGTCTCAAAAATGAAACCCTACCTCTATTGGAAAATAGATTTGTAGAAAACAAAACACTTATCTATGTCTGCGAGAATAAAGCATGCAAACTTCCAGTCGCAACAATTAAAGAAGCCTTTGAACAACTAGAAAACCAATCATGAAAACAATACAGACCATCCTTATCATCATCATTGCACTTGAGCATTTTTATTTTTTGATACTCGAAATGTTTTTGTGGACCACTCCAAAAGGCATTAAAACTTTCGGATTAAAATCAAAGGAGTTTGCTGAAGAAACCCGAGTATTGGCAGCCAATCAAGGTTTGTACAATGGTTTTCTGGCATCGGGACTGTTATATTCCTGGATAGTCAGCTCCCTTAATTTCCTTGTCTTTTTCTTGGTTTGTATTATTATTGCTGGTGTTTATGGAGCCTACTCTACCAAAAAGTTAAAATTATTTTATATTCAATCCGTTCCCGCAATAATTTTATTAATTTTAATATTGTTGTTTTAAAGAACTATTGTGCGAATTTAAAAAATGACATAATTATCTTTTTAGAATTTAGGCACATTTTTTGGTGGAACCTAAATATTAAACTTAAAATTTTAACATCATGAAAATCTACTATTTAAAAATTATCACCATTCTATTTTTTATCCAAACGGGCTTTTCCCAAGACCTTTTGAATTCCCAAACCTTAGTAACTTCAAATACGGGTTTGATTTACGAAATAGATAGAAGTGATAAAACAATTCAAGGATCACCTTATGTAGATGAGGTATTTCTTCCAGCCAGAGTGAAGGCTGATATCGAACAGATTTTTAATGCTAGGTACAATGCTGTTACCGACGAAGTTGAAGTTGAAACAGAGAAAAATACGGTTCAAGCAATCAATAAACTTCTCCCTGGTATTACGGTAGTGTTTTTAAAAGACAATAAGATTTACAAAGGAATGACTTATTTCAATGAAGAAGGCCAGTCAGTAACAGGTTACCTTATACCAATTACAACTGAAAATGCAAATGTTAAATTATTTTCAAAGGAAAAGATTGTTTTTATCGATAGGATACCTGCCAAAAGTAGCTATCAAGAAGCTAAACCAGCAAAATTTGATAGGTTGGAGGACACTTATTTTATTACCATAGATAAAGATATAGCAAAACCACTTTCTAAAAACAAAAAAGAAATTGCTGCGCTCTTTCCAAATCATGAGAAACAAGTCCTTAACTATATAAGCTCAGAAAAATTGAATATTAAGAAGAAAGAGGATTTAGTGAAACTTATTGTGCATATCAATCAATTAAAATAAAATTTGTATTACATGCATGTTATGAAGCACTTCTGAATTGTCCTGAAGTGCTTTTTTATTTTATCAATTCTATTGTAGTGTTGTTTTCTCCAAAATAATGATTATGATACTTTTAGTTTTAAAATAGAATGGTTATTTTTAAAAATACTAATTAAAAGATCATTATGGACCTACAGAAGTGGACAGACGCAGGATATAATTTGTTGATAATTTATGCTCCAAAGGTCATTGCCGCCATTCTGATATGGATTGTAGGTAATTGGCTCATCCGGATTTTACTAAAGGGAATCCGCAAAACAATGGAATTAAAGGACTATGACATTAGTCTTAAAAAATTCCTGCTGAATCTTGTAGGTTGGGTTTTAAGAATCGTGCTAATCATTGTGGTTCTGGGGACCGTCGGGATAGAAACCACCTCCTTTGCTGCGCTTTTGGCCGCGGCTGGCTTGGCAATCGGCTTGGCTTTACAAGGTTCTTTGGCAAATTTCGCAGGTGGGGTGTTGATCATGATTTTCAAGCCAATTAAAGTTGGGGATTTTATTGAAGCGCAAGGGGAGGCTGGAAGCGTAAAAGAAATCGAAATATTCACCACGAAGTTAACATCTCCCGACAATAAGGAAATCATCATCCCAAATGGCAAGCTTTCCAATGACAACATTATCAATTATTCCGCATTGCCCGTGCGTCGCGTGGATATGATATTCGGCGTGGGCTATGAGTCAGATATCAAAAAAACAAAAGAAATAATGATGGAACAGCTAAATAACCATCCATTGATATTGAAAGAGCCTGAACCATTGGTGAGATTATCGGAATTGGCCGAAAGTTCCTTAAATTTTAATGTGCGCCCTTGGGTGAATACCTCCGATTATTGGGACGTCTATTATGACATCGTGGAAAGTACCAAAGCAGCCTTGGATGCTGCCGGTATAGATATCCCTTACCCTCACAATGTTCAAATAAACAAAGAAACTTAAGATTTTAATCCAATAAATTCCTTCAGATAATAAGGCTCAAAATAAGCAACATTCTCTGTGTCATTTTTATTGAATTTGAAATCAGCTAGTGTGGCCATATGCCTTGCTGAAGGCAATTTACCTTCAATAAAAATGGCATTGGGATGTGCGATGACAGTTTTAGCTTTATCCACTCCATTACCAACAAAATAAACCCGACCCATTTCGAGAAAACTTTTGAAAGAATCCAAATCTAAAATTTGAGCTTCCGCTGCTCTTATTTGCTGATGGTTAACATCATAAATGGCCGAAAACACCTCCATGCGCCGTGCATCAATCATGGAGACAATGACACCTTCATCCATTCGAACCTGATGGGCCAAAGAATGCAATGTGTCTATGGAAATCAGAGGTTTGTCCAAAGCAAAACACAAACCTTTTGCAGTGGAAACGCCTATACGCAACCCTGTATAAGATCCTGGTCCTTTGCTAACGGCAATGGCATCCAATTGGGATGATTTCAAATTAGCTGATTCCAAAACCTCTCCAATAAAAACATGTAAAGATTCTGCATGCGAATAGTTGAGGTTGTTATCTTCCTTTAAAACCAAAATCTCTCCATCTTTTGAAAGAGAGACAGAACAATTGGTTGTTGCCGTTTCTATGTTTAAGATATATGCCAACTTGAAAGATTTATTTTTCCTCTTCTATTTCAACCGCTACTTTTTGCTCAACCTTATCACCAGATTTTAAGGTTTTCGATACCACATTATAAGGACCAGTAATAATTTGATCGCCCTCCTTTAAACCGGAGACAATCTCGATTTTAGAATCATCCTGAATTCCAGTTTTTACAACTCTCAATTTTGCCTCCCCATTATTGACCACAAAGACACATTCAAACTTTTTATCGTCATCAACTTTCGGTTTTTCTGAATTTGGTAGGTCTTCAGAATCAGAAGTCTTTTTATAGGCTGTTTTAACAGAGGTTGTGTCTGTCTTTATGACGATGGCACTTATTGGAACCGCAACAGCATTTTTCCGTTGGTTTGTAAGAATGTCCACCGTAGCCGTCATTCCAGGTCTAAAAGGGGAATAGTTCTCTGGTTTATCTTTCATTAAATCCGCATAGGATTCTTCTAGAATTCTCACTTTCACCTTAAAATTGGTTACTTGATCTGCCGTCAACGTTGCACCAGCAGAGTTTGCTATTTCTGTAACCACGCCTCTAAATTCTTTTTTCAGGTAGGCGTCAACTTCCACGATGGTCGAGTCGCCAATTCTCACTTTGACAATGTCGTTCTCATTCACATCAATTTCTACTTCCATATTGTTGAGGTTGGCAACCCTTAATATTTCGGTACCTGCCATTTGTTGGGTCCCCACAACACGCTCACCCAATTCTACATCCAATTTGGAAATGGTACCACTCATTGGCGCATAAATGGTTGTACGGTTAAGATTGTCCATTGCTTCATTAACAGTTGCGCCGGCACTTTGCACATTGTAATAGGCTGATTGTTTGTTGGCCTGTGCAATTTCATATGAGGATACGGCCTTGTCCCAATCTGCCTTGGAAATAATTCCTTTTTCAAACAATTGCTTATTTCTATCGTAACTTAATTTTGATTCCCGTAATGATGCTTCCGCCTGTTCCAAACCAGCTTTGACGTTTTGATAACCAGCCTGCGACCGGTTAACTGCAGATTGGATAAGGTCTGGATTCACACGAACAAGCAAATCCCCTTTTTTGATTTGCTGACCTTCCTTGAAAGGCAGTTCGATGATTTCACCAGACACCTCGCTCGAAATCTTTACTTCAATTTCCGGTTGTATCTTACCTGTTGCCGATACTTTTTCAACAATATTGGCAAGGCTTACCTTTTCTATGTCAACTTCCTTAAAATTTCCTTGCTTACCGAACAATCCGGCTTTTTTCCCTCCAATTAAAACAATTAATAAAAGGACAACAATGGAAACTATAATTATCAATGTTTTTCTACTCATGATGGTTTATTTAATTCTAAACTATTTAGCTTTATATTATGTTTCTCAAAAAATATCAAAATTTCAATTCCTGGACCGGAATTCCAAAATACAACTCAATCACTTTCAACTTGAAAATATAATCATATTTGGCACGATTCAACTCAATTTTGGTGTTATCATATCTTGTTTTCGACTGGCTAAAATCAAAAGCATTTGTCAAACCGACATCATATCTTTCTTTGGCATAATCATACGCCAATTCTTGCGACTCTAATGCCGATTGAGCAGCTTCATAGGATTTGAGCGCTCCTTTGGCATCTACATAAGCCTGATAAACGGTGGATTCCAAATCCAATTTGGCCTGTTCCAACTGATACCTAGACCTTTCGAGGCTTATCTTGCTTCTTTGCACATTACCTCGTACGGCAAATCCGTTAAGAACGGGAATATTTAATTGAAGCCCATAAGCAATACCATCATTTTGATACAATTGGTTAAAAAAGGGATCGGCACCTGTGATAATATTAACAGTATTGGGAAACTGACCGATTACAGACTGACCTGTCTCTTCCACAACTCCAATTTGCTGAGTAATCACTGGGTTATTTGGGTCCAATTGTTGTGAAAATGAAGTAGCGTCGGTATATCTTGTATCATAACCGAAAAATGCGGAAAGCGTGGGCATATACGCTCCTTTTGAAATCAGTACATCTTTTTCAGCCAATTCTACATTTTTCTCAGCAATTTTTATCTCTGCCCTGTTCTCCTTTGCCTTATCTATAATTTCGTATACACCTTTGTCCGAGATTCCTTCGTCTACAATGTCGTAACCTTCATCTTCTACATCAAAATTCTGATAATCTTCTATCAATAATAACTGGGCCAAACTTATCAAAGAAACCTGTATGGTGTTTTCTGCATTGACAATAGCTTGCCTCTCACTTGCATCCGTAGCTTTTATTTCCAACACATCTCCTTGCGGTAATACACCTGCATCTACCAAGTCTTGTGTTCTTTGAAGTTGTTGTAATGTCACTTCATTCTGTGATTTCAGAACTTCAAGATTTGCTTTATTTAGTATTACCTGCAAATAGTTGTTGGCAACAAACAAGGAAATATCATCCTTCATTTTTGTAAGCCTAAATTGAGCCGCCATTTTAGATATTTTGGCACGCTGTACTTCCCTAAAGTTTCTTAAACCGTTGTATAAGGTATACCCTACATTTACTCTTCCTGAAGCGGACAAAAACGTTGTTGTCTGTGCATTATTGGTTACTGGGTTAAAACTAAGTCCCGTATTTTCAGAGACATTTGGACTAAGATTGACATCTGGCAAAAAACCCCCAATGGCTGTTAATTGCTCAACATCCGTGAGTTGAACATCAAGTTCACTTTGTTTTATGGAAATGTTATTTTGCAAGGCATGCTCGACACATTCCTTAAGTGTCCATTTCTTAACTTGGGCTTGTGTGGCAATTGATATAAAAACAAAAAGTATAGTGATTGATTTTTTCATACACGCTATTGGTCTTTGCAACTCTAAAAGTGTTACAGATAAATTAAGAAAAAAGATTTCAACAATAACATATTGTTGTTTTATCAAAGTAAGACTATCAAATCCGGAAAATGTTATTTTGCTTTATGGGAAAGTTATATTGATTTCTTTCGGAAATAATTCCAATAAATCAAAAAGCCAATACCTCCCACCAATATATAAGGAATGGACATCAAATAGACAATCCCATTATTGACTCCTTTTGCTGTTGTTTGTCCTTCTTCACTCTCCAAGATTGCTCGGCACATGGCGCATTGTGCATTTGTTTCTAGAAAATAGAAAAGAGAGAAAATAGAAAAGAGTATTCTGGTTTTTATATTAGGCATAATACGGTGAAATCATTAAATATATAATTACTCCTGTCACTGCAACATATAACCACATAGGAAAGGTAATTCGTGCAATTTTTTTATGGCGTTCAAAATTACTCGTAATGGCACGTACATATGTTATCAATACAAACGGAATTATAATTATTGATAAAAGAATATGTGTGATCAAAATAAAGAAGTAAACATATTTCAAAGGGCCTTCGCCTCCAAACGAGGTGGAATCGCTTGTCATATGATAGGCAACATACATAATCAAAAATACAGCCGAACATCCAACCGCAGTGGTCATTAGATTTTCATGAAGCACGATTTTTTTATTTTTAATGGCCCAATAAGCAATGACCAAAATTATTGCGGTCAATCCGTTGATCGTGGCATAAATGGGAGGCAAGAATGTCAATGGCTCTACATCAAAACCCAATTCCCTCAGGTTAACTCCAAATAAAGCTGCTACTACCAAAGGAATAATAATGGACAAGGCAATAATCCATTTATTATATTTTTTTTCGTCTTGTAAATTTGTATTCTCCGTCATTCTTGTAACAATTTTGCTATATCTATTTTTAGTAAACTGATTTCTTCAGATTGCCCTTCATCATCCACTTTTTCACTTTCTGAAATGATCCCATTATAATAGATCAATGGATTGCCCGAAACATCTTTTCTTGAGCGTATAAATCCATTCTTGTCTATGAGGGCAAAATTCCCGGAATGTTCAAATCCGCCTTCAACTTCTCCATCTTTTGCGGTGTATAAATTGAAGCCGTCATTCGCTAGTTTATAAATATCTTTTTCATTGCCTGTCATTAAATGCCAATTGGGGTTGTTCATGTCATATTGTTCAGCGTAATCTTTCAGAATCTCCTGTGTATCATATTCCGGATTGATGGTGAATGATGCTACGCCAAAATCCTTATATCCCTCAAAAGCATCCTGGATCTGAACCAAGTTGGAACTCATTCGCGGGCAAATGGTAGGGCAGGTCGTGAAAAAGAATTCAACAATATAGACTTTTCCTTCGTAATCCTTATTGGTAATGTTTTTTCCATTTTGATCGGTAAAACTGAATGCTGGCACTTTTTTGGGCTTTCCATTGATTTCAATAAATGCCAAATCACTTTTTAATTTTGATTCGGTTTCTGTTGGAATGTTCAATCTGTCATTTTCGACAATCGAATGATTTTTAACTCTGTCCACAATCCTCGGAACGAAAATAATGCCAAACACCAAGATGATGAAAGCGATGCCTATATATGAATAATTAGTCTTCTTGTTCTCCATCTTTTCCTTTTAAATCGTCAGCTCTTCGCGACGAGGAGTCAAAATTACCCTTGCGTTTTTGTCTGTATTCGGTAAATAGAACGCGCATATCTTCGCTCATTTTATTTTTTATTTCTGCAACTTCTATTGCATTATAACCGACTAATTCATAGACTGGTTTCCCTTTCTCCACTTCATTATCCGAACGGTCATCCAACCGACCTCGTTGATATAAATCTTTATCAATAATAAAAATGGTATCTGTAGCCAAGGTTTCGTCTAATGATTTATAACTATTAAGACTATTGAACAATTTTAAAATTTCCGCTTTATTGGCGTAAACAAAATGCCAATACTTTAGATCTTCATAAGAATTGATTTCTTTTTTGAGGTTTTCAACTTCATTTTCCGCTCCTTTTGAAACCACAATAACTACTTGAAATTTTTTAAATCCCTTAAATTTATCATACACCAATTCTTTAATATTGGAGGCAGCAATGACATGATCCATTGGATGGGTTCCCAGAAAACCCATTGCCGTAATATGACCTTCTAGATTGATACTGGATTTCTCATCTGACTCAAACCCACTCAACTCAGAAACATCCTTTTTAATAATATCGAGCGAGTTATAATGATGTTGTGCAGGATATAAGAATAGTAAAAAAATAACTGGCAGGAAGAATAGAATTCCCAAGATAAGATTACGTTTGACCAACTTTTTTTCCATGGTGCAAAAATAAAAAAGACGGTTTAAATAACCGCCTTTTACAATGTATTTAACTTTATTAGATTGATCTAAAAATCATGTTTTATAAAACCATCTCGATAAACTTCTTCGATATAACCACCTTCCTGCAAAAGGATAAAAACCAAATAGGCGATTAAAAAGATTGCCGTCCAAACAACCATCCGCCTGAGACTGGCTGTCTCATCACGCATGTGCATAAAATCCCAGGTGATATAATAAGCTTTTACGATGGTCAGAAGGATAAATATCCAATTGAGAGCTTTCATTCCGAGCACCTGACCTTTTAATGATTCCGGTTTATAGATTCCCAGAACCACTTCAACAGCTGTAATGATGGTCAATAAAATTAAAACACCCCAAATTTTTTGGGTAATATTTTTAAATTTTATTTTACCTCTAAATATTGATAAATTGTGTGCGTGTGCCATTTTTTAAGACTATTAAACTTTATTAAACCAGATAGAAAAAGGTAAACACGAATACCCATACCAAATCTACAAAGTGCCAATACAATCCAACTTTCTCAACCATTTCGTAACTTCCTCTTCGTTCGTAGGTGCCCAAAATGACATTAAAGAAGATGATGATATTGATGATGACTCCCGAGAAAACGTGAAATCCGTGAAATCCAGTGATAAAAAAGAAAAAATCTGCAAATAAAGAAGTTCCATACTCATTTACATGGAGATTGGCACCTTCCACTATATTCTTTCCATTGGTTTTAAGTTGTTTTAATGATTCGTCCCTTGTCAACACTGTTTTATCGCCTTGTTCGTTGATAATCTGTGTTCTAATCAACAAATCAGGATTTGCTTCAAATCCTGCAACCACTTCATCTATAGTATAAGTTGGCAAAGTGCCTTCACTTACAAACCAAATACCATTTTTTTCTTCTTGATGTACCCTCTCGTGAATTCCCGCCACGGCAAAATCTGACAATTTCACCCGATGTCCTTCTGCATTTACAAATTGAAGTATATTTCCTCCTTTAGTTTGAACCGCACCATGGTCACCTTTAATAAACGTTGCCCATTCCCAAGCTTGAGAACCTACGAAAATAGCACCTCCAATAATAGTCAAAAACATGTAAAAGGTCACCTTCGATTTGTTCATATGATGGCCAGCATCTACTGCAAGTACCATAGTCACTGAAGACATAATCAGTACAAAAGTCATAAATGCCACATAAATCATGGGATGCTCCTGTCCATGCAAGAACGGAACGTGTGTAAATACCTCATCGGCAATAGGCCAAGATTCAATAAATTTAAATCTTGAAAAGCCATAGGCGGCCAAAAAGCCGGAAAACGTCAAGGCATCGGATACGATAAAAAACCACATCATCATTTTACCATAGCTGGCATTCATAGGCTGGTTTCCTCCGTTCCAAACTTTGTTTTCCGCATCAGTATTTACAACTGTAGTATCCATATTTAGCGATTAGTGTTAAGAAAGAATTAAAAGTTGCACAAAAATAATGATTTTATTTATCTAATAAAATATAAAAACAAAAAGAGGTATACCCACAAGATATCGATAAAATGCCAGAATGTTGTCGCGAGTTCAAAGCCTAGCATATTCGTTGGATTGTACTTTTGTTTAAAATGATTATAAATTACAACCAAAAGACAAATTAGCCCGGCAATGACGTGAACAATATGCACCATGGCAATCAAATAAATGTATGACATGGTCACATTACTGGTTGGTCCCGTAAAATTATAGCCCAAATCAATGATTTCTTGAAACCCTTGAAACTGGTTAACTATAAAAATAATGCCCAATACCAATGTGGCCAAAAGCCATACGGTTGTAATTTGCCTACTGTTCGTTTTTAATGCCCGTTTTGCCAGAATAAAAGTAAAGCTACTGAAGATAATAACTACAGTGCTAATAATAAAAGCATTGGGCAATTGGAAGTCGGTTAGCCAATCTTCACGGCTACTACTCACAATGAACGCACTGGTCCACCCCATAAACGACATAATTAGGGAGATGATTCCGAACCAAAGCATCATTTTTTTTGCCCTGTTGTTCTTTTCCTCGAAAGTTCCTTCTGTTAAATCCATTATCTTATAAATTTATCTGCCACGTACACAATTTGCAATAAGGTTATATACAATACACTCGCTAGCATCAATTGTTTTGCGGCTTGTGACGTTCTTGTTTTAAATAATTGAATTGCATAATATAACACTACCAATCCTAATGCCAATACAATAATTGCAGCGACTATTGACAATTTCAGGTCACCGGTAAATCCGAAAATCGGAATCAAGGACGCTATAATTGTCCAAATTGTGTACAAAATTATTTGTACTGCCGTGCCTTTGTCGCGCTTGCCAGTAGGTAGCATAAAAAATCCGCCTTTTTGGTAATCCTCGAACAAAAACCAACCAATGGCCCAGAAATGTGGAAACTGCCAAAAGAACTGGATGGCAAACAAAGTGCCAGGCTCAATGCCAAAATCATTTCGGGCAGCAACCCAACCCAACATAAACGGAATCGCTCCAGGAATGGCCCCAACAAACACCGCCAAAGGTGTTTTGGTCTTCAAAGGAGTGTAAACACAAGCATATAAAAAGATGGAAATGGCAGCATACATAGCTGTCCTAGGGTTAATGAAGTACAAGCAGACTACACCTAGAATGGTAAACCCAACCGCGATGGCAAAGGCTGTATTGACCGACATTCGCCCTGCAGGAATTGGTCTGTTCTTGGTTCGGTCCATCAGAATGTCCAAGTCGCGCTCAATGATTTGGTTATAAGCGTTGGACGCTCCAACCATAAAATAACCACCAAAACACAACAGGATCAAAGTGAAAACATTCACTGTTTCAGCACCAAGAAGATAGCCGGCAATCGATGAAAAAACGACACTCAAGGAAAGCCCCATCTTGGTGATTTCCTTAAAATCGGACACCATTGAAGTGGCAGTAAGAGATGTATTTGTTATATTCAATATGGAATAAATCTGCGGCATTGTAATGCGACTGCAAAGATACTTTGAAAATTGGTTTTGGGCAATGCAAAAAGCGATTAATTGTTTGGGGTCGCAAGTTTTAGGATCTTCAGTCTACATTAAATTTAAAATCTGTTTTCATGAAAATATATATTCCCTAATTTATAACAATTGCGGTAAGTCTATCCACCCCTATTCAGGCAGATTAAAGAAGTAGATATACTCAAATTTGACTAATTGCACTAGTAGTCGAGAAAATCGTGAAACTTGGTTTTTTTTTAATTATCAATATACCAATTAAACAAATCCGTACGTACACCTAGGCTAAACCAAACGGTGTCGCTCATAAAGGTCGTTGCGGTTACTGCTTCTGGATTGAAATTTCTGAAGCTAATATTGGTAAAAAGTTTTAAATGGCTCACTGGGTTGATGACATATCCCCCTTGTAATTCTGCATTAAATGTTTTAACCTTATTGCCTTGACCAATTTTGACACCAGAATCGAAAGGGCGATCATTATAATTTCTATAGATGTCACCACCATAGCTAAAAGTATCTTCCGTAGTATTAAAATCAAAACCTCGCGTACCAAAAATAAATTTGGCATCTGCAAACCAACGCCCATAATCATATCGGCCTATAAGTATTGCCTCCCTAAAATTGGCACCCCAAAGATGCGCCATAGGCTGGTTGTTATGACCATAATTCAGGACAATGGTGTTGTGCGAATATGTATATGGCCGAACCTGATTGTATTCAAATTGAAGCAGTAAATGATCGATTTCAAATGCATCGTAATATTTAATCCCAAACTGATAGCCATATTTATTCCTCCAGCTTTTGTTACCACCGGTAATATCTTCAAGGGCAAATTCATCCAAAATAAATTGGCCATATAAATTAATCTTGTTGTTCCATTTATATTTTGCTGAGGCGCCCAAAATGGCATTTCCGGCATCCTGTCCTGTTTGGAATTCAATCGCCCTGTAAAAAATGATAGGATTCAAATAGTTCAAATCAAAACCTCTATCATTGTCATTCGCCCAAATTACCGATTCAAAAAGACCTATATTTAATCGCTTGGAGACATTCCAACTCAAATAATGATTGGCAATGTATTTGGTCTTAAAAGCCCCATCTTCAGTGACTTCTGCCCTTACATCCCTGAGGGAAGTCCATGTATTGGTATATTTAATTTTCCAGAATTTGGTATTCAGCTTTATATAGGGATATGGACTTGCCACATCACTTTGTAATAGTGAACGATAACCATCACCAATAAAATTCTTGCCATGGCCGAATTGTATATTGATGACTTTTGCTGGTGCATATGATAAGTAACCTTCTGCTACAGGATAATCAAATCCATTTTCCTTAAAATCTTTTGCAACACCACGCCCCGGAACTATCGCAGGATCGCTATCAGTTCTTAAACTATATGCATAATCGTTGTAGTATTGTGCAAATCGTCCTTGACTTTCAAATACTGATGTTGAAAAATTGAATTTCTTGCCCAATCCGCCCTGAATATATAATCCCCGGGTATTATTGTAGGTTGTACTAAAATCGGCCTCTGTATCCTTACCAATCTGCAAGTCAAAAACAGGATCGATCGTAAACCAAAAATCCTTACCCTGAACCTCTACAAGATGCTGGTCCCAAAGTTTACGTGACCACCATTCGTCAGTTCCTTTTACAAGTGCTTTTTTTTCTGCTTCAAAATCGTAGTAAGTTGCAACCTCTTCATAAACAAATGGCTTGGCAGCTGTGTGACTATTGGTTCCCAAACCATTCATGTCGCTATCAAATCGGGCATAATAATGATGGGTAAAAGGAATGTTCAACTGGCTTGTATATTCCAGGTCTTCGTATTTTACAATACTTTTATTGATGCTGTCATATTCTTGCGACACTGTTTCATTCAGGTCTTTAACCTGGCTAATTGTTCGCGCTTGCTCTATTTCATTTTTAATGGTTGCAGGATTGGTCAATGGTATTTTAATACCAATGGAATACTGTACAAAGGCAGGTTTACCATTGTATGTGCTTGGCTCCACTTGTGGCAATTCATTAAATACTCTCCGTGTTTCATCTTCCAATTCATCATATATCGCTTCGACATAAAGAACATTGATGTTTCCTTCCTTATCAACTTCAAAAAGCACTTTGACATCCCCAGTGTATTTGTCATCGGTGACAACTTGCGGTAATTTAAAATTTTCAAAAATAAATTGATTGATTTTATTGTTGAAACAGGCCTTTAAATCACCGATTGGCTGCGATTCGCATTCAGGAAATATTGGAGATTTTTCGTAGTTATTTATGTTCTGCGAAAACAGAGTGAATGGGAAACAAAGTAAAAAGAATAAGAAGAGAGACTTCATAAGATGGTAGCAACCTTTTATTACGGTCGAAAGATACTGTTTTTTTCAAAATGAGCACTAAAAATCCGACATCGTCAAAAGATAACGGCTCTTTTATAATTAATAAAATTGCCAACTTCCTCTTTGGTTGTTTTTTTTCAACCACATTTGGTTTAATCAATCCAAAAACAAAAATCCCATCTCAGATTATTGGATGGGATTAAGTTATTTTTATTTAATGTGGCTATTTAGTCCTGTACTTGGAATAAAATAGGTAATGAATAAGGCACGGTTACGGCCTTACCTCTTTGCTTACCTGGCAACATTTTTGGTAATAATCCGATCACTCGTTTTGCTTCCTTTTCCAATCCAGGATGTGGTGCCCTTGCCATGACGCTGGTAATTTCTCCACTTTTATCAATTTTGAACATTACGTTGATACGTTGTTTTCCTGAAAGCCCCAATTCCCCGGCCAATTCTGTATTGAATTTTTTGTTTACAAATTCACTGATTCTGTCAGACATACATTGTCTTTTAGCATCATTGGTTTTTTGATTTTCACAACCTGGAAATACCGGTACATTTTCAATCACTGAAAAGGGAACCTCAATGTCTTCTTCAACTTCCTTTACTACAACCTGCTCAACCTTTACGATTTTCTCCTCTTGATTTGTTTCAGTAGATTTGATCACCGTTTCTTCGACTTCCTTTTCATCCTCAACCACTTGAATCTCTTCTGGTATTACTGGTGGTGGTGGTGGTGGTGGTGGTGGTGTCAGTTGTTGCTCAGTAATTGGAATTTCCTCCTCCAATTCATCATCCATCGTTAACTGACCTATATCAATGGCTGCCTTATCATAAGTCTTATAATTGATTGCCAAATTGGTCAGCAATAACATCAGTGCAAGGCCAACGGCAAAATAGATTGAACTATTTCTGCTTACATCAGCTTTTGGGTTTTTTTTCGGTTCCATATCGTGTTGAAGTTTTAAGGAATGCTAAATTAACCAATAATAAGTCAAAAAAGCAAATGATTAAATTATTTTAACTTTAATTTTTTGAAAATAAGGATGAGCATTATTCCAAAAAAAACCCCTAAACTATTTGCCAATACATCTGAATAATCTTCGGTTCTGGAACTGGTAAATGCTCCTTGAGTTACCTCAACAATTATGCCATAAACTATTGATATAAGTGCCGTTAAGGCAATAATATATTTTGAATTAGTGCGTGTAAGGAAATTATACCAAACTAGGGTCATAACCATGTAAGCTCCAAAATGATATATTTTATCATCAAAAGATGATCCCAATTTAGGCATTTTATTTACCGTTATTAAGCTCAAAATTGTTAAAAACAGTGTATAGCCCAATGCTAAGGCCATTGCAAATTTTTTATGCACCAATTAGGTTTTTATACGCTTCGGCAGATAAAAGATGATTTGCCTGCGATATATCCGAACATTTGATTTTTATCATCCATCCTTCACCATATGGGTCGCTGTTCACTTTCTCTGGTTCAGCTTCCAAAGCCGAATTGAATTCAATTATTTCACCAGACAATGGTAAAAACAGATCCGAAACTGTTTTTACAGCTTCAACCGTTCCAAAAATCTCTTCGGCATCCAAAGTTTCGTCAACCGTTTCCACTTCAACATATACGATATCGCCTAATTCACCCTGTGCAAAATCTGTTACACCCACAGTGGCTATATCGCCTTCCATTCTTACCCATTCGTGGTCTTTGGTATATTTTAAATCGGATGGTATATTCATTTCTATATAAATTTTTTGATGTAACAAATGTACTTTTTAAAACCTTTTAATTCAAAATTAATTTCCGAAATTATACCTTAACGTGATTCCGGATCGAACGGTGGTTTGAGGGAATGCAGTTGAAATAGCATATTCAGAGAAGGTATAATCAAAATAAAAAATTCCTGTTAAATTCTTGCTGAAAGCATAGTCAGCTTTATACTTGAATCCCAAAATGGTCTGACCAGAAGTCACTTGATTGTTTTCCAAATCCAGATACCTGATGATGGTAATATTATCCCTCAAGGAAACGTCGGCAGACATATTCAGGTCACTTTTAATGATCTGTCCAGGGCCTGCAAGTTTTGAACGGATTCTCACATCCTTAAATCGGTAACCAAGACCGATGATGTATTCTTTGCCTTGTATTTCGGTCAATAGATTATTATCAAAACTTAAGGACAAAATCCTATCCTTTTTTACTTCCGCCAAAATCTTCACGGAATTTTTCATTTCAAAATCAAGGCGCACCAAAGGACTGAACTGCTCTTCCAGATTAATATTACTATACAAAGTTTCACTTTTAAAGTTACCTCCCTGATCTAAAGCTTCTGGATTATCTGCATCGTAATCCAAATTCGTTCTAAACTGATTGATTGTATAACCTGATCTATAGCCGTGAGTTACAGAAAAACGCTTAAAGTTCTTTTTAAACCAAGCCACACGCATGAAACCTGTGTATTTTATCTGCCAATTTGGAATAGGGATTTCCCTGAAAGCACCAAGTTTGACATTGTCTGCGTTTGATCCTTGATATGCCGATAAAAAGGAGGGTAACAATACTTTTTGGCTATTTTTACCAAAGCCCACTGGATACCCCTCTGCATCGACGGCATAATTACTGTTGCCATAAAACTCTCTTGCAAGACGGTTGGCAATCACCAGGCGGTTTTCCCTTAAATCATCAAATGCTTCTGAACGAATTTCATCACTTTGACTAAACGCTGTTTTTATCAATGCCGTAGAAATGTTGAAGTTCCCAAAACTATTCGTAATTTGATGATCGTAGCTATCACTTAAACCATCCCCTGTCTCATCTATTCCTGTGAAATTTTCTGTCAAACTTTTTGAATAGGTCCTACTACCGTTCAAATCGATTTTCAGGTCTGGGATCAATTCGAGATTTGCAGACACTTCAAGAATACGCGTTGTGTTTTCCAGATACTGCTCATTAAAATCAGGATATACCGTTAACCATCCATTACGTGCTACCATATCACGAATATCACTTTGGCTACCAAACGTATATCCAAAAGTGGGCTTAAGAGTCCCTATGAACCCTGGGGTTCTTAGATAGCCTGGTAAAAATGTTCCATTATTCTCGGTATAATTGATTTGGATACGCTTCACCATGGTGATGATATCAATCCCTGTATTAAATGCTTTTGTTCCTACACTTGCCTTTGAACCCTGCGCTTGGGCATTGTTGGCATTTTGAGCGTTTGCAAGACGGTTGGCACCTGCTTTGTTTTCAATATTCTTGAGGTCATTCTCATCTGCCGATTTGTCGTCAAGTTTATCAACAGCACTGTCGTCAAGTCCAACTGGCACAGCACTTCGCCTGGACGGCACAGCAGATCTGGTAACAACAGCCTTTTTGGTAAGCCCTACATATTTGTATAGCGTTTCCATATTTAAGGTTGAATTGATATTGTGCGTATTTGCATTTTGGATGGAGTTTCCAAGATTATAAAAATTGGTGATTGGCTGTTGATTCTCATTAAAAGTGGTAATTGGTAAATTAGAATTCAAATCAGAACCTTTTTGCCATTGAAAATCACCCGTATAAGAATAGGTCGCCCTTAAAAAATTAAATGTTGGGATTTTGTACAATGGAATTTCATAATTGACCTG
>JBGTDZ010000112.1:0-4104 GCA_041748055.1 Aquaticitalea sp. | reverse complement strand
GCAAATTCACGTCCTGCAAGATACTCGAAAGTTGTTGCGTCTGGCGCAATCATTCCGCCACGCGCGCCCATTTCAATACTCATATTGCAGACGGTCATTCGCCCTTCCATCGACATATTTTCAAATACATCACCGGCATATTCACAGAAATAACCTGTTCCTGAATTTGTGCCCAATTTTGAAATAATATAAAGAATGACATCCTTTGGTAAGACGCCATTCTTTAATTTGCCATTAACCGATACTCTTAAACTTTTTGGTTTGGTCAATAATAAACATTGGCTTGCAAAAACCTGTGCGACTTGACTTGTCCCAATTCCGAAGGCAATCGTACCAAAAGCACCGTGCGTAGAAGTGTGACTATCGCCACAAACAATGGTCATTCCAGGTTGCGTAATGCCCAATTCGGGTGCCATCACATGAACAATGCCATTGTATTTATGGCCGAGTTCGTAAAGGGTGATATTGTTTTCTTTGCAATTTTCAGAAAGTTGTTTCAGTTGATTTCTGGAAAGCAAATCCTTTACAGGTAAATGTTGATTTTGAGTTGGGGTATTGTGGTCTGCTGTGGCAACAATTTGATCTGGCCGAAATACAGGTATGTTGCGCTCTTTTAGCTCATTAAAAGCTTGTGGGCTCGTCACTTCATGAATCAAATGCTTGTCAATATATAAAACCTGTGGGCCATTGATGATGGTATCAACAACATGTGAATCCCAAACTTTATCAAACAATGTCTTTCCCATCACGCTGAAATTATTTGCTGATAGACATTGCTCGTTTCGATGATTTGATGGATATCATTATCATTGATTTCTTTTTTGGTGTCGGCAAAGTTCAAGAAATTGGAATACACGTCATCCAACTGAAGTTTTGTTAAGTCATAACCTACGTTTTTTGCCCGATACGCCAATGCTGCCCTACCACTTCTAGCGGTCAGTATAATTGAAGAATCCGTAACTCCAACATCTTTCGGGTCAATGATTTCATAAGTGGATTTGTTTTTAATCATACCATCCTGATGGATACCAGAGCTATGTGCAAAGGCATTAGATCCAACAATGGCTTTATTCGGCTGTACGTATACTCCCATACTTTCAGAAACCAATTGACTCATCCCGTAAAGCATGGACGTATTGATATTGGTGTCAAGATTTAAATATGGATGTTGTTTCATGATCATTACCACTTCTTCCAATGACGTGTTTCCTGCGCGCTCGCCAATACCATTGATGGTGCATTCAATTTGCAGTGCACCGTTGATGATGCCTTCAATCGAATTTGCAGTCGCCAAGCCTAAATCGTTATGGCAATGACACGACAAAATCGCCTTTTCAATACCTTTCACGTTCTCTTTTAAATATTTTATTTTCGCTCCATATTCACTTGGTAAGCAATAGCCTGTTGTATCGGGAATGTTGAGCACGGTTGCTCCGGCTTTGATGGCAGCTTCGCAAACTCTTGCTAGAAAATCATTTTCTGTTCGTCCGGCATCTTCAGCATAAAATTCAACATCCTCCACAAAGGATTTTGCATAACGCACAGCATCAAAAGCACGTTTTAAAACTTCTTCTCTTGTGGCATTGAATTTATACTTGATGTGCGAATCTGAGGTTCCAATTCCTGTATGTATTCTTGGTTTTTTTGCAGAAGCAAGTGCTTCCGCAGCAACTTTGATATCATTTTCAACTGCTCTTGTCAATCCGCAAACGGTTGCGTTTTTCACAATTCTTGATATTTCTTTTACCGATTCAAAGTCGCCCGGACTTGACACAGGAAATCCCGCTTCAATTACGTCAACGCCCAATAAATCGAGCTGTTTTGCAATGATTAATTTTTGAGTGGTATTGAGTTTACAACCTGGCACTTGCTCACCATCTCTTAAAGTTGTATCGAATATTTGGATGTGTGTTTTGGACATTTATCGAAATAAATTTTTGTATTATCTCGCTAATGTATAATTTGGATTTAAAATTGTTTCGACATTAACAACTTGTTTTACGATGTCCAACACAATTTATCATTTGTAATATACTGATAAATAAAAGTTTAAATCAATTTTTGCGTGATAACTAAAGATCAAAAAGACAACCTTTTTTCATTGATAAAATCTTTGAACAAATCAGAAAAACGCCAATTCAAATTGTATGTGGGTCGCTTGGATGTCAATTCAGATTCCATATTTCTGAATCTTTTTAATGTGCTCGACAAAGCGAAAAAATATGATGAAAAAGAGATTGTAAAAAGCGGTGTTGTAAAGAAGCAGCAGTTGGCAAATGTCAAGGCTCATTTATACAAACAAATTCTGATCAGCTTAAGACTGAATCCATCCCATCAAAATATTCGTTCCCAAATCAGGGAACAGCTCGATTTTGCATCTATTTTATATCACAAAGGGCTATATAAACAAAGCTTACGGATTTTAGACAAATCTAAGGAAGTGGCGATTCAACATGAAGAAAAAAATATAGCCTACGAAATTGTGGAACTTGAAAAAGTCATTGAATCCCAATATATTACCAGAAGTATCGCTACCAGAGCAGATGAACTGTCGATCCAGGCAAAAGAGTTGAGCCAGCTGAATGTGATTTCCAGTAAACTATCTAATTTGTCACTGCAGTTATACAGCATTATCCTAAAAACAGGCTATGTGAAAAATGAAGCTGAAAGTGAAAAAGTATCAACGTATTTTCAAGATAGACTGCCGAAATATGAGTTTAAAAGCCTGGGGTTTAGGGAGAAATTATGGTTGTATAAAGCCCACTTGTGGTATAGCTTTCTGCTTCAGGATTTTTTGAAATGCTATAAATATGCCTTAAAATGGGTCGATTTATTTCATCAAGACCCTAATATGATAAGTTTAAATCCTGTTTTTTATCTGAAGGGAAATAATTATCTGCTTGAATCGCTTTTTTTCCTCCAAAACAAACCAAAATTCGAGAAAACCCTACAAAAATTTGAAAAAACCGTGACAGATTCAAGTTTTCCAATGGACGAAAATGTGGAGACTTTAAAATTTCTGTACCTAAATTTCCACAGAATCAATCTGCATTTTATTGATGGAAGTTTTGCCCAAGGTTTACCACTTATTCCAAAAATAGAAGGCAATCTAAAGAAATTCAATAGCCGAATTGATGCGCATCATGAAATGATTTTCTATTACAAGTTTGCCAGTTTACAATTTGGTGCAGGAAACAACAAGGAATGTATTTTTTATCTTGATAAAATCATTTCCAACAAAACTCTCGAAATGCGTGAGGACTTGTTGTGTTTTGCTCGCGTGTTGAGCTTGGTGGCACATTATGAAGCTGGGTTGGACTATCATCTCGAAAAACTGTTGAGAAGCACTTATATATTTTTGATAAAGATGAATGACTTGCATGAAGTTCAGAAGGAAATAATTAAATTTATTAGAGGTTTACAAGATGTTTATCCGCACGATTTGAAAATGTCATTCAAAAATCTTCACAAAAAACTTAAGGTTCATGAAGAACATCCGTTTGAGCGAAGAGCCTTCCTGTATTTGGATATTATCTCGTGGTTGGAGAGTAAAATAGAGAGCAAACCAGTGGCACAGATCATCCATGATAAATTTCTCGCAAAAATGAGGTGATGTTTTTTCGAGAATCATAAAATTTGCAAAAAAGTTCCCCAAAAGTTTGGAATTGTAAATTTTGTGTCGCAATATTTGCATTCACAAAGTTCAAAAACTTACTGAAATGTTATCAAGAAAGGCGGAGGGATTAGACCCTATGAAGCCTTAGCAACCCTTTGAATTTATCAATGAAGGTGCTAAATTCTACTTGAAGTTCGATTCATTTATCGAATCTCGGATAGATAACCCAAGCGTAATTACCCATCTGTAATTATGGATTTCTTTTTAACATTTTTCTATTAGGTACGTCTGTGAAGACGCATTTTACTTTTGGTTTAATCTATTATTAATTCAAAACAATTAGAAAAATGAGTACACAAAAATTTGCGACCAAAGCGTTGCACGCAGGGCACGATGTCAAAAAACATGGCGGAACCAGAGCTGTTCCGTTGTACCAATCCACAGCTTACGTTTTCAACAATTCCGACCATGCTGCCAATTTGTTCGCT
>JBGTDZ010000111.1:0-1920 GCA_041748055.1 Aquaticitalea sp. | reverse complement strand
ATTCCAAGACTTGATGCCAGACCATCCACCCCATCAATCAAATTGAAGGAATTAATAACTACAATTATAGTAAGATATGATAATGCAAGGCCGAATCCTTCCGGCAATTGCTCAAAACCCAAAAAACCATACATACTATCTAATCTTATACCGCCAAGATGAATCAATATCGATGCAGCAATTATCTGACCTATAAATTTTTTTGTCGCGGATAAAATCATTATGTCATCTTTCAACCCTACAAAAAATATAACAAGAGATGCTGCAAAAAAATATTGAAATTCAGGGTTAAGATAACCTTGAACAGATAAAAGTGATGCCAATAAAAACCCTGCAAATATTCCAATACCTCCTAACGAGGCTATTAATCTGGTGTGAACTTTTCTTTCGTCAGGGATGTCATATAATTTCTTCTGTTCAGCTATCTGTATGACTACAGGAATAGCCAAAAAAGTGATTATAAATGAAACAGAAGCAGTTAATAATATATCCAGCATGTACGGCTCTTTAAAAGTTGTGCAAAAATAGGCTCATATAATCAAAATGTGATTAATTATGTCTAGTATTTTGCACTTAACAAATTAATTTTCAGTTAATCACAGGATGTTTTGAAATAATCAGCAGATTAGCCAATCCAACTGGATTTTATATCAAAAAAGAATGCACTTTTGCAGCGCATTAACGGTTTGACTATCAAGGTACAAAAAGTTTAACAAGAACCTAATAATTATGGCAGAACTTAAGGCAATAGCAACGCAAATCAGAAGAGATATTGTAAGAATGGTACATGGCTGTAGTAGCGGTCACCCCGGTGGTTCTTTAGGCTGCGCAGATTTTCTTACTGCGTTGTATTTCAAGATAATGAAACATGACCCAAGCTTTAATATGGATGCAAAAAATGAGGATGTTTTTTTTCTGTCCAATGGGCATATATCTCCACTTTTTTATTCTACACTTGCCCGTTCCGGCTATTTTGATGTAAAAGAACTGGCTACTTTTCGAAAAATAAATTCAAGATTACAAGGCCATCCGGCCACCCATGAACATTTGCCAGGGATTCGTATTGCTTCAGGTTCACTTGGACAGGGCATGAGTGTGGCAATTGGTGCCGCATTGACGAAAAAATTAAACGGGGAAAAAACCCTTGTTTTTTCATTACATGGAGACGGAGAACTGGACGAAGGGCAGGTATGGGAAGCGATGATGTTCGCTGCACATCACAAAGTTGACAATCTGATTTCTACCATCGACTGGAATGGTCAACAGATCGATGGACCAACAGACAAGGTAATGGGACTTGGAAATATTGGAGAAAAATTTCAAGCTTTTGGATGGACTGTGCTGGAAATGGATGGAAATGATATGGACGATGTTGTAGCCACTTTAGATAAAGCCAAATCATTAACCGGCCAGGGTAAACCTATCGGTATTATGATGAAAACTTCGATGGGCAAAGGTGTTGACTTTATGGAAGGCACTCATGAGTGGCATGGCATTGCACCAAATGATGAGCAATTAGCAAAGGCTTTGGCTCAATTACCAGAAACATTAGGTGATTATTAAAATCAGCAAATCTTATTCGCTTCGCAAAGAGAAATCCTGGGCCGCTGCTTTCCTCGAAGGCAGCCATGATGCAATAAATGCAATGATAAATACGGTTGCTCCTACTAATAGAAAATCCATCAGCCTTAGCTTGACAGGGAAATAATCGATAAGGAAAGAGCCACCTGCTAATGGAATAAGGTGATATTTTAATTGTAGAAATGTGATTAATAGGGCCAATAACATTCCAACGCCACATCCGATTATAGCCAACAACATTCCTTCACTTAAAAAAATTCGTTGGATAAATTTCCGGTTTCCACCCAAAGCATGCAACACACTAATGTCCTTTTGCTTTTCCAATACCAACATTGTTAA
>JBGTDZ010000110.1:0-3274 GCA_041748055.1 Aquaticitalea sp. | reverse complement strand
GGTTTTAAAAGTATTGAAGGAATTGTACTTGATTATGTCATTATCTTCCTTTTGAATCAATTCAAAAAAATCGGTTTCAATGAAAATTTCTAATTTTTCTAGAATGATAAAGTCTAGTAATGTCTTAATGCTTGGATGTGTGTTCCCTTGATAATATTGTCCGTAGATGGCGATTTTCATGACTAGATATCAAGGTATTTTTTTAAATATTCCGAGCGCTCTTTAAGTGTCTCAATATACATATCTTCTTCATGTCCCGAAACAATATTATAACTATACCTACGAAACGTTTGGATGACATCATTTAAGCCTGAGGTGCCTATTTTTAAGGTAATCTGAACAACATCACTTTCCATTTTTGAGATAAAGGCTCCTAAAAGTTTCGCGTCATTGGTCTCGACAATCTGACTGATTTCACTGAATGAATAATCCAAAGCGCCTTTTTCAACTATCAAAATGCCACCGGGTTCTGCAAAAAAGGGCGTTTCGTTAAAAAGGCCAATGATATCATTCAGTTCAAAATAACCTAAATATTCATTATGGTCGCCCAGAACAGGCATGATGTTGCAAGAATTCTGGGCAAATTCTTCCAAAATATCCAGCCACGTGGTATTGGTTCTCACAAAAAATCCTTCAAAGACATAATTGCAATCAATGATATTTTTATCCCCTTCAAAACAATAGGCATCGTTTTCAGAAATACAACCCATGTAGATGCCGTCATTCTCAATCGGAATATGGGAATAGGTCAACTCATTGAACATCATTTTCAAGTCACTGACTTTATCATGGATATTCAAAGGTTTGATGTCATTGATGATGAATTCTTGTAATTCCATAGGTGACATTATCTGATGCAAATTAATTAAAAATTACCACAAAAAGCCTGTTCTAGTTTGTATTTTTGTTGCATAAAAGTTAAAGTGAATGACAAAATTAAGCGTTAATATCAACAAAATTGCCACGTTGCGAAATGCTCGGGGAGGTGATGTGCCAAACTTGGTTCAATTTGCAAGAGACGTACAAATTTTTGGTGCACAGGGCATTACAATCCATCCTAGACCTGATGAACGCCATATACGTTTTGCTGATGTCTATGATTTGAAACCTATCGTCACAACCGAGTATAATATAGAAGGCAATCCGGTGCAACAATTTGTGGATATGGTTTTGAAAGTAAAGCCCACACAGGTCACTTTGGTGCCAGATGCTGAGGATGCCATTACTTCAAACGCAGGTTGGGATACCCTTCAACACAAGGGCTTTTTAAAAGAAGTTATTAAGGAATTCAAAGCCAACGGCATACGAACATCAATCTTTGTAGATTCCGATCTAAAACAGATTGAAGGGGCAAAAGCCACTGGCACCGACCGAATCGAACTTTATACAGAAGCCTTCGCCCATCATTATAGTTTAGGAAATGAAATGGCCATAAAACCTTATACTGACAGTGCGATATTGGCGAATTCACTTGGACTTGGTATCAATGCAGGTCATGATCTTTCATTGGATAATATACAGTTTTTCAAGAATAACATTCCCGATTTATTGGAAGTCTCAATAGGTCATGCATTGATCTCTGAAAGCTTATATTTAGGAATCGAGAATGTGATTAATATGTATTTGCATAGGTTAAAATAAATTGTCAGTTTTCTGATAGGCCGTTCTAAAATCAAAAATCATTAATCATTAATCGCTAATCAAATGCTTCTTCATTCAAACATATTAGGACAGGGCAAACCATTCATATTTCTCCATGGATTTCTAGGTATGGGCGATAATTGGAAAACATTGGGGACAAAATTCAGCGAACTTGGGTATGAAGCCCATTTGATAGATCAACGGAACCATGGACGCAGTTTTCATAGCGATGATTTCAATTATGAAGTGATGGTTCAGGATTTGAAAGCCTACATTGATGAACATCAACTCAAGGATATTATTTTACTTGGACACTCGATGGGAGGAAAAACAGCGATGTTATTTGCCGTTGAATTTCCCGAATTGATTGAAAAACTAATTATTGCCGATATTTCTCCTCGCTATTACCCAACGCATCATGACGATATTTTAAAAGGATTGTCTTCCCTAGATTTTGACATCCTTAAAAGTAGAGGTGAAGCCGATGATCATTTAAAAAGATTCGTATCCGATTTTGGAACGAGACAGTTTCTATTGAAAAACTTGTTTTGGGAAACCAAGGAAAAACTGGGCCTTCGTCTCAATCTTGAAACTTTAAAAGAAAATGTCAACGAGGTTGGAGAAGCATTGCCGATGCATTCCAAGTTTGAAAAGGATACTTTGTTTCTGAGAGGGGATAGGTCTGAATATATATCCCTACAAGATGAAGGTATCATCAAAGCACATTTCCCAAAGGCAAAAATAGAAACCATTTCCAATGCTGGGCATTGGCTTCATGCAGAGAATCCAACAGAATTTTTTGATGTTGTAAATTCTTTTATAAGATAAAATTGATATATTTAAATAACTAAAACAACGGACAATTATGAATCTAATCATCAGAATTTTACTAACAGCAGTTGCAGTGGTCATCCTGGCAAAATTTCTTCCAGGTGTTGAAGTTGCAGGATTTACAGGAGCTATCATTGTTGCCATTGTTTTGGCACTTTTGAATGTCATTTTAAAACCAATTCTCATACTCCTTACATTGCCGATTACAATCGTGACTCTGGGACTTTTTTTGTTGGTCATCAATGCACTGATCATTCTTTTGGCAGGTGAGATTTTGGATGGATTTGCTGTCAGTGGCTTTTGGATTGCGTTACTGTTTAGCTTGCTCTTATCATTATTGCAATCTATATTGTTTTCGATTTTAAAGGAAGACAAAAAATAGCCCTTCAACAAAACGTTAAAACTTGTCTGTTACACAAAAAATATGTACTTTTGCGTCCCAATTTTATTGAGAAAAAATGAATATTACAAGAGAAAACATTGATGCACTGAATGCAGTGGTTAAAGTAGATATTGCTAAAGAAGACTACAGTGATAAAGTTGAAAAAATTCTTATAGATTACCGAAAATCAGCAAACATACCTGGTTTTAGAAAAGGACATGTGCCAATGACCATGGTCAAAAAACAATACGGAAAGGCTGTTTTGGTTGATGAGGTCAACAAATTGTTGCAAGATGCATTGAACAAATATCTAACTGAAGAAAAATTGGACGTTCTTGGAAATCCCCTTCCCAAAGCTCAGGATAATTTGGATTGGAACTCCGATACATTTTCTTTCGAATTTGAACTGGGGTTGGCACC
>JBGTDZ010000109.1:0-2846 GCA_041748055.1 Aquaticitalea sp. | reverse complement strand
TTGTAATCTAAAAGGGTGTTGAGTGAAACCAAAATGATGTTCAACATATATTCAATAAAAGGAGTAGATGTTCCTGATTTGTCACTTTGTGCCAATGATTGGTAATAGGCATCTTGGTCAGCGGAAATCAATGTTTCAAATGGTAAAAATTCAAAAACGGGATACTTCTGAATTAGAATCAAGCTTTGCCACAATCTTCCCATTCTCCCGTTACCGTCCATAAACGGATGAATAAATTCCATTTCATAATGAAAGACACAGCTTTTAATCAAGTCTATTTCATTTGAGTTTTTTAAATAATCAAAAAGAGACTTCATTAAGAATGGTACATTCCCGAACGGTGGTGCTACATGTTCCATCTTTGAACCTTTTAGGATTCCGACGTTTTGTTTTCGGTAAAAACCAGCCGTCTCAATCAAGTTGGCCATTAACATTTTATGTGCTTTTAAGAATGATTTCTCACTGTTTGAATCGAAATTCCCTAATTTTTCATAAACGGCGATGGCATTTAAAACTTCAAGTACATCTTTTTTGGGACCGATAACTCTTTTCTTTTCTAAAAGTGCTGTTATTTGCTCCTCTGACAATGTGTTACCTTCAATCTTTAAGGTTGCAAGAATGGTTTTAATTCTATTCTGTTTTCTCAATTTGGGAGCAGGTCTGCTCAAATAGTTCGCATTGATTTCTCCTATTTTTTCTGAAATTATAGAAATCAGATGCACTATTGTTGAACTTATCTCGTAAGGAGGTTGCATTTGATAGTATCATTTGATAGTATCAAAGATACAATTATTTGTTCTCAAACATGCAAAACCCTTTTAGCTTCAACTATTCCAACTAACACCATACATTAAAAACTGTACTTTAAAGACAGAATAAAATTCCGGCCCGGAGCGGATATCCCCGACGAATACGGTCTGTACCGTTGATCGGTAATGTTTTCCAAACTTGCGGTAAGGGTCAAGACCTCAGAAAAATTATACTGTGTACGAAGATTCAAGGTGTACCAAGAAGGCGCATAAGGATTGCCATTGCCGTCCAAGGCGTATAGATACTCTTTCTCAATTTCGGAAGGCGCCAATTGATTGAAAGATAATTCATTGTTGTATTCCGCAAACGCATCAACCTGAAGATGGGAACGTTTCCAAATCAAATGTGCATTTCCAAAACTCGGCGCTGCGTGGCGCAATGGGGTGATATCGCCATTGTCATCTTCTTCGGTACCAGCAATGACATTATATTGGGATGTCAATTTCCATTGTTTAGAAATATTGAATGCCATCCCAACCTCAAAACCGTGAATTTTGGATTCTGCGGCATTTTGAATGGCTTGTACGTTACTCAATTCGCCATCGTACAAAATTTGCGATTCACCATTCAGTGTAAAATTTCTTCTTACCAAGGCGTCCTTTAAGTACGTATAATAAGTTGCCATATCCAATGTGAACACATTGTTGAAATTTAGTTTCAATCCCAATTCAGCACCATAGGCATATTCCGGACTTAAATTGTTGTTGGGGACCACCACAGACCCAGGGGCTGAATCGAATACTTTACCAATATCATCAATATTTGGTGCCCTAAAAGCGGACGACAGATTGAATTTCCATTCCATCAAATCATTTGGTAACCAACTGATACCGGCAGTTCCTGTAAAGGCTCCTGCATCAATTTTTGTGGATTCAAATGGCAAGTCCACATACTGATTGTTTTCAGTAAAATCGGCATTGACCAGAATGTGATTATATCGCACCCCTGTTTGGACAATAAACTTGGGGTTGGGCTTATATTTCAAGCTTGTATAAGCAGCGATGGACTGCCAGTCAGAACCGTTTGGATATCTAGAAACGGTGGGAATGGACGCACCAGTACTCACATTTTCTTCATCGCCTGTGGAGGTTATTTTGTTATAGACATACTCTGCCCCATAGAACAATTCCGCTTTTGCCCACAATTGCTTTTCCAGGTCGAGATTGGCAGAGATCGCATCGACAGCCTCTTCCCTTATGTTCCGAATGTCGCTATCGTAATCGCGGTCCATGCGACTTTCCTGAAAATTCTGATAGGCCAATGTCCCTTGGATCTTATCGTATAAATTGGAACGGCTGCTCAACTTTGACAATTGCAGATTTCCCATGAACCATCGCTGGGGCCCGTAATTCCATTCCGCAGAACGCAAGTTGCCACCTCTGTAAAGAATCAATCGGTCATATCTTGGATAATCTGAAGTGCTGGTGTAATACAGTCCCAAATCAAAACTCAAATCATCGGAGGATTCATAACGGGCTTTTTGCATGATATTGATTTGGTCATAACCCGTGGGCACCTGCACCAAAGGATTGGGATTGGTCACCACGGTATCCACGCCATCAATGACGGCAACGTATTCCGGTCTGAGATAGTCATGCGGTCCATGACTTCCCATTCGCAAATCATCAAAATTGGTATAACTGACACTCGTCAAAAAGGCCCATTTTTTAAGGCCAAAATTCAAATCGAAATGTCCTGTTTTTTCTTGGTTTGCCGTGGCATACCGCGTCAGGGCGTTGGCTTTGAAAAACAGGGGATCAGAATAGGACAGTTGGGGTTTTTGGGTGTAAAAACTCATGACGCCCCCAATGGCATCACTCCCATAGACCACCGAACCAGCACCAAGTGTTACCTCCGTATTTTGGATTGTGAAAGGATCAATGGAAATAACATTTTGTATATTTCCACCCCTAAAAATGGCATTGTTCATCCGGACCCCATCCACTGTTATCAACAGCCGATTGGTAGAAAATCCCCTTATCATTGGGCTTCCACCGCCCGATTGGCTTTTTTGAATATAAATGTTCCCTGTGCTT
>JBGTDZ010000108.1:0-5468 GCA_041748055.1 Aquaticitalea sp. | reverse complement strand
ATTGATGGTATAGAAATCATCGGAAACGTTTGATTTAAAAAATTCGTCTGCTTTGCTTAGCGTAACATTTGGCCATAAGTTTTTAAAAGCTGCATCGAGTTCTTTTATTGAAGTTGCATAATCTGTTGATTGAGCCGATTCCGTTGGGTTATCGCCATTTTTATTCTTGTAAGTTGAGATATCAGCATTATTTATTTCAATCCAATAGCCGTCAGGATCCTGAAAGTAAATTTGCTTAATTCCGTCGGCTCTTTTCGTTATTGTATTTTTAGCTCCATCCCAGTCGGAATAAATGACATTTGCGGCTTCCAAAGTTTTTATAAAAACATCAAAATTGGAAGTTGAGAATGCAATGTGAACTGCTTTGTTGGTGTTGACAGGTTCTTTAACAACGGAGAGAAGATGCAATTCTGTTCCTCCTCCAAAAGAAAACCAGCGAATTCCTTCCCGTTCTGTGCGGTTGGTAATTTCCTGAAGTCCAATAATATCTTTGTAGAATTGAGCTGATTGGTCCAGATCTTTTACTGACAATGCGATATGGTTAAAAGTTAAAACATTTGTTTCTTGTGCTCTAAGGGTTCCAAAAAAGGAAATGAATATAAAGAATGGGATTATTTTTTTCATATGAATACTTATATTTTGAGTTTTTATAATGGTGGTACTTTTCAATCTGATATTTCAAAAATTTCAAAAAACCAGGATGTGGTTGTTATAAAAGATTTATTTTTTGACAAAAAAATGGTGTTTATACCTTGGGGGCATAACAAAATACCCCTAGGTATAAAGAACGTACATTTTTAACTATTTTACTAACGTGTCATCATTGTAAATGTCCCTGGTGCATATATATTTTCCGTCCCTGTTTTCCCAAATTGCCATATATTTACCGGATCTGGTTACTTTGCCTGTTGCGTCTTTGGATGTTGATGTGCCAATCTCGGTAACTGTGTTCTCATCACCAAAAACCTCAAGGGTATTGTAGGAAACAGTTTGACCTTCAACTTTTTTTGCCATCCCTACTTCCAATTCCTTTTGGATAGCAGCTTTTCCTTTTGCCATCGGGGCATTATTGGACATACTCACCGCATCTTCAGAATAAAAAGCGAGAACTGCATTTACATCACGGGCATTATCAGCTGCTGCCCATGCACTTTCCAAGGATTGTATCTCGGATTTTATACTTGCCATATCGGCCTTAACAACTACAGGTGCTTCCGTTACAGCGGTTTCATCGGCAGTTTTATTCTCCGGTTGCGAGTTACACCCAATAGTGAAAACAGACATTGTAAGAGCTACCGTTGCAAGTTTAAAAAGGTTCTTTGTGTTCATTTTTTTTGAATATTTAGTTTTTTGCCTACTCTGAACGGTTTTCGGCTTGTCCGTAATATTTTTGCATCATTTTTTACCTATCATTTATTCACTGGATTTGCTCTCTTTTTGGTGACTACATATTGCCAAAAAAATCAACTATCTAGCATCCAATCCAAATGTATTCTGCACTGCTTCATACCAATCATTATCGTTTGCGGCATTCCAGTCCACCCATTCTTCGTCAGTCATGGAAGCTCTCCAATCAATAAAAGGTTGTGCATCGGGTCCGACAGGGTGCCTTAATTTCCAAGTATTGTTTTCTGCGATTTCCAAAATCTTATCCGCAACGAGTGTTGGTGGTGTTGGCGTTTTGAGCGATGCAGAAAACAGTCCTCCAAATCTTTTGGAATGTGGATAAATAGAGTTCCCATTTACTGAAAGATTATTGGCCATTTGTGTGTTTATGATTCCTGGTTCCACAATGGCAACCCTAATGTTAAAAGGTTTTACTTCTTGAGCAAGTGCCTCGCTCACGGCTTCGAGCGCAAATTTGCTCGCCGAATAAGCACCCAACGGACTGCTTGAAATATGTCCGGCAACAGAGGCCACATTAATGATACAACCTTTGCGATCCTTCCTCATTTGTGGTAGCAGTGTCTTGGTACATCGCAACACTCCAAAATAATTGGTTTCCATTATGGACTTGAAATCGTCCATTTCCAATTCCTCGATAGAGCCGTGATGTTCGATACCCGCATTATTGACCAGAACATCGATTTGTCCATGCTTTTGGATGATGTCCTTAAAACATTGCTTAACCGAAGCATCGGAATCCACATTCATTTCTGAAATACTGATGTCTAGGGATTCTGTATTTATTTTTTGTCTAAAATCGTTGGCCATTGCTGGATTTCGCATGGTCGCAAATACTTTGTATCCAGCTCGTCCGAATGCCAATGCTGTTTCAAGGCCTATCCCTTTGCTTGTTCCTGTGATTAGTACTGTTTTCATATTTTGTGGTTTAGTGGTGGTTTAATTCTAATAAGACAACAATTTATAGCCAAACATTTTGGGCGTTCCCACAAGGGCCGGGCTTTTGGTCGCAATCTTCCCAATGAAAAAGCGAGAAGGATGTTCACTGCAAAAATTGTTCATTTAGCTCCTATAAAAAATAATAAGGGGTGATGAAATCCCTAACGTAAATGTTGTTATAACTAGAACTTCCATTAGTTTGAATTCAATTTAATAAAGGCAAATTCTCAATTAACGTTAGTGTAAAAATCTATAACCGGCTAACTAAGAACACCTGCATCTGTCATTATTTTTTTTAGTTCAGCAGATTTCAATCTGGCTTTTGCTTTTGTCATATCGCTCACCGCAAACGTTATATATACCGTATTTGGATCATCAATATTTCTTGAAATGGCTCTGTCAATCAATCCATTGGAAGCTCTAGATTCTCTACCTTCTAAATCATATACTTTAAGCCAAGCATCAAAATCTTTTACTTTATGTCCTACTCGTAACCTGTCTTTAATTTCGGCAGGTGACTCTTCAAAGCGCAGTACATCTGCAAAAATAATTTCTGGCTTGCCGATTAAACCGCTTTTTTGCATCGCTTCTTTTAAGTTTGGACTCACACCAAAATCTTTTGCTTTTTGCAAATCATCTATCTTTAAAAAGATAAGAATGTTGTTTTGATTTTTCATATCTCTTCCCATTGCTAGTAATTTTACACCAAAGGAAGTTCTCATACTTTCGTGTTCATCAAAAGTTTTTTTAAATACATCAAAATCTTTTACAATGTGTGTTACAGCCATTACTTTGAATGGTTCAAATACTGGAACTTCTGAAGGTACAGGAGCTGCTAATTCTTCAACTGGTGCTTCTGTTGTAGCTTTTTTATCATTTTCCTTTTTACAAGAAGTAAAAGTGAACATCGCCATTAAGGCAATCATTGTGAATGTTGTTTTCATCGTGATTAAATTTAATTGTGCCTACTTTTTAATTCAGTTTTCGGCTTTTCTGTTTTTTGAGTTCGTATTGTTTTTAATTATTTCCTACGCTATTCACTTCAATCCAATAACCATCAGGATCCTGAAAAAAGATTTGCCTGATACCATCTGCCCGAATATTTATTTTATTTGGATTTCCCGGCCAATCGGAATAAATGACCTTGTATCCTTCCAATGCTGTTACAAAAGCATCAAAATTCGCCGTTGTCAATGCAAAATGAACCGCTTTGTTGATGGTAACTGGCTCTTTCAAAATAGAAACGAGGTGTAATTCTTTTCCTTCCCCAAAAGAAAACCATCGAATCCCATCTATTTCTGTATGATTTGTGATTTCCTTCAGTTGTAACACTTCTTTATAGAAAATGGCAGATTTATCTATGTCTTTTACTGATATTGCGATATGGTTAAAAGTAAAAGCACTTGTTTCTTGGGCATGCAGCATGCCGAAATAAATAATTGCGATAATGATTGCTATTGATTTTTTCATTTTGACATGTTATTTTTCATTTGCCTTCTGCCTCTGCCAATTTCTTGGTGTCCACATATTGCTGAAAAGCAATGACTTTACCATCTTTTAATGTCCAAAAGTGAGCTGCTTGCGCATTGTAAGCTTTTCCGCTTTCTTTATATTTAGCATCATATCGCAAGGTCGCCAAAACTTGATTATTGTTCATTTCGTGAAGTTGTATATCAGTTAATTTAAAATACTCATGGCCACCGACAATACGCACAAAGACCCCATTTAAGACTGCTTCTGGACCTATATAGGGATTGCCATCGGCCAAGTTGTTGCTTTCTGCTTCATTCCATTCAATCTTTGAATCCATACCACTAAGTACAGCTGAAATATCACCAGCAGCAAATGCTTTGTATAAGTTGTCTATGATGCCAACATTTTCTGGATTGGAAGTCAGTCCCAATTGTTGCATGAATATAGAATTATCCATAAAATCCTGTTCTTTTGCAATCTTTCCATTTTTCATTTTTGCGATGGTAACACCTTCCACATCCACTGTATTTCCTGTGGCAGGGATTCCGAAAAAATCACCTGTATGCTTTCCTTTGAAATTCCAATGCTTTACAAGTTGGTCGCCTTGTCCAAAGACGTTTTTAACTGTAAATGTAATGTTAGAGAATCCTGTAAGAAAGTTTTGGTAATAGGCTTTGAACCCATCAATGCCAACAATGTTTTCCGGACTCGAGACCAAGACGAGGTTTGTGTCGAAATTTTTCTCATTGATTAGGTCAATCTGACTTTTGTTTAAAATGTCATCCCAAACTTGGGTGTACATTTTAATGTCCTTGTCGATATTGCTTTTTTGGGCAAAAAGGGATGTGATGCTTAAAAAAGCGATGGCTAAAATAATGCTGTGTATTGTTTTCATTTTGAATGGTTTAATTAATGGATTATAGTTTTTAATTTCAGGTTTTAGGTTATTTATTGTTTCTTTTATCTTGTTTCTTGGTTCTTGATTCGTGAGTCTCTCATCTTTTTCAATGATATGCCTTCACAATAATCGATTTCGTAGCGGCTGAATTTCCTCGAATCTTTGCCACAGTCTTATAGTCCTCTGAAGTTGAGAAATTCTGAAGTTGTTCCATCGAATGCCATTGCACGATGATAAACCGATTTGGGTTCCAATTGCCTTCTATAGGAATCACTTTTCTATCCGGATCTGAGTCAAAGGCCATTCCGCCAGAGCGCACGAGATAGATGCCTCCATATTTTTCAATCAACGGTTCTACCTTTATTCGGTATTGCTGGTACTGAAGGGAATCGTGTACGGATATGTCTAAAACCATCAATATTTTTTCCGAAGCCATGCCAGTTAGAGCCGATTTTTGATTACTGTGTGAATCATTGTTCTGTCCCATAAATTCGATTTGGATCATCAAGCAGACAAAGCAGAGGAACAGTTGAATTATATGTAATTTTCTCATTTAAATTGGTCTTCTATCTTGTTATTTGAATTCGATTAATACAAAATGTTATCAAGCACTTTTTCCAGATAGTGTTCCTCGTACTTGAATTTGTGGTCTGAATTGAAAACCTCAAGAATTTCTTTTTTAAGTTCGTTAAGTTCCTTGGGAGAATATCGTTTTCTACCAATGGTATCTTCAATTTTTTCGAACCGTTTATCT
>JBGTDZ010000107.1:0-8000 GCA_041748055.1 Aquaticitalea sp. | reverse complement strand
GATATTGCGTTTATGGATTATCATCATTTTAATGGTAATCAGACGCATATAGGTTTAGGTAATTATTTAAATGTCTTCAACAATCTGCCTTATTACACATTGAGCACCAATGATTCGTATTTGGAATTTCATGCGGAACATGATTTTAATGGTTTTATTTTGGGGAAAATCCCATTGTTGAACAAGCTAAATTTCAATTTGATTGTTGGCGCACATGCTTTGGCTACGCCAGATCATAAGCCTTATCAGGAATTCTCGATTGGTCTTGATAATATAGGCTGGGGGAAATTCAGGTTTTTACGGGTGGATTATGTTCGCTCCTACCAAGGCGGATTTCAAAGTGATGCTTTTGTGTTTGGGTTGAAGGTATTTTGATTGCTTAGAAAGTTGAATGCAGACCCCCCAACGTTTATTAACTCTGGATTACCATCATATGCTCTACATGCGACACACCACTTTTCAATATTAGTTTACACTACGCAATACGATTATTAAGACTATACCGAACATAAAAAAGATTGCTGTCACCATTCATCTTACTGTTTTTCTAAATTTACTTTTGTTGCTTTTTGTAAAAACACATTGTTGGGCACCATAATTTTTTCACCTGTATCAGTCTTCATGATTACGTAAAAAAGTCCTATGTCAGATACTTGTCCCTTAATATCAAAATCCTTATCTATTATTGTGATAGATTCTCCCAATTTAACAGGATGACTAATAAAAATGATGAGTGCGGATGTTATGTTTGAAAGGATTGACCACTGTGCAAAGAAGGCTATCCCAGCCACTGCAAGGACCGAAGTAATAAAGGTGAGTAGTTTTGTCTGTTCGACTCCCCAAATCGCTATGATTACAATAATGAGTGTCATAAAAATGAACACATTGATAAACTTCAAAATAGGTCTCACCCTATATTTTGAATAGTTATATTTGGTTTGAACTTTCGCAAGGAATTTTATAATGGCAAACCTAATTATAAAGAAAGAGCAAACGGCAATAAATGTTTCAATGAGTCTTATCTCCATATTATTGTGTTGTAAATGTGAATATAGTTTGTTTTCTTAATTTGTTTTTATCATTTTAGTCCGGATCAATTCAATAAACATTGGTACTAATGACAAGATGATGATAGCGAAGATCACGGTTTCATAATTATTTTTCACAATGGGAAGATTCCCGAAAAAGTAGCCAAGAAATACCAAACTAAAAACCCAAACGAATGCGCCAATCACGTTATATCGAACAAATTTCGCATAGGGCATTTCTGCAATACCTGCTACAAAGGGTGCAAAGGTTCGAATAATAGGCAAAAAACGAGCGATAATGATGGTTTTTGGCCCATGAATTCTATAGAACTCATTTGTCTTAATGATATATTTTGGATTAACGATGGGTTTACCACTTATTTTCCAGTTGAGTACTTTTAGTCCGATGTTCTTTCCTATATAATAATTCACACCGTCTCCAAGAATTGCCGCTACCAATAACAATAGCAGTATCAAAATGAGGTTTAATTCTGCCGTTTGTCCCATTTCGTTTTGAACACCTGCGCAAAAGGTGCCTGCGGTAAACAATAGGATGTCTCCGGGCAAAAAAGCCATGACCACTACTCCGGTTTCCAGAAATACAATGAGGAACAGAATCACATAAATCCAAACACCATAATCCAATACCAATTGAAATAGATGTTGGTCGAGATTGAATACAAAATCCAATAAACTATTTATAATTTCCAAATGAGGCTGTGTTTATAAAGGTCTTACTCTGCAGTTTTTCTAACTCAAATGTAATCTATAATTCGTAGACTTTATTGAGGAGGTATGGATATTTATTTTGAGGAAGTTTTTCTAAAAAACCATATCAGGAATTTACGGTTGGACTTAAGCTTTTATGAACTGGATTTTCAATTTCAAAAATGATATAGGACGTGTTATCTTCATCTTTTCTATTTGCCATATACTTAAACCCATTGGTTTCCAATAGTTGTTTGGAACTCTTATTCTTTTTATGGGTGAAGGCCTCGATCTTTTCAAATTTTAAATGATTAAAACCATAATCAAGAACGCTGCGTAGTGCTTCGCTCATGATACCCTTTCCTTGAAAGTCTGGATTTAGATCATAGCCTAATTCTGCGGTTTTACGGTCTTCGGAAAGATTCCACAAACAAATGGAGCCAATCATTTTAGGATTATTTTTGAGTGTGATGCCCCAAGCAAAAGAAATGTTTTTTTCGAATGCATCAGTAATTTCTTTGATGAATTTGATTGCATCCTCTTTATTTTTGGTTTTTCTATGTTCTGGTCTTTCTATGAATTTATTGACATTTGTATCAGAACGCAAAAATAAAACTTCTTCGCAGTCTGATGCTTCGACTTTTCTAAGAATGAGTCGTTCTGTCTTTATCTCAGGGAAAGGTCTAAATTTCATGTCAGTGCTATATTTTTAGCTAGTTACTTAGAATTACAAATATAAAAATTTGGTACTATCAAGTCCTAAATTAAAGGTCTTTTAGTCCTGATAACTATCGGGAGGGACTTATGTTTCATTTCGCATAGTATTCTATCTTTGCACCATGCAACCAAAAATCCTTTTTATCACGCCACCATTTACACAGTTGAACACAGCGTATCCGGCATCTGCTTATCTCAAAGGGTTTCTGGAAACAAACGGGATATCTGTGACCCATTGCGATTTGAGTATTGAACTCTTTACCTCAATTTTCACAAGTGAGTTTCTACGTGCTATGTTTCAGGAAGCAGAAGCGTTTGAGAATTATCAGTATCGAGAAGTGATGGCAATTAAAGCGCAATACATCACAAGGGTTGATGTGGTGATTGGATTTCTCCAAAAGCAGGATGTTGAAACGGCGCATAAAATATTGGAACCTGATTTTTTACCATCAGGACATCGATTGTTGCATGTCAATAACCAAATTAAATGGGAAGCTGGAGACCTAGGCATCATAGATAAAGCAAAGCATTATGGAACACTTTTCATTGAAGAAATAGGCGATTTTATACAAGCCAATGTTGATGAGTTTTTTGCATTTACAAAATATGCCGAACAGATTGCCACGTCAGCCAGTAGTTTTGATGAGATTGATGCATTTTTGAGTTATCAACCTACCAGCATCGAGGAGAAAATGCTGGATATTTTGGTTGCCCAAATTGAAACCCATACGCCCAATTTAGTCTGCTTCACCATCCCGTTTCCAGGAAATCTGTTTGCAGCCTTGAGATGTTCCCAATTCATCAAACAATTGTTTCCAGGTATCCATATTGCTTTTGGCGGTGGTTATTGCAACACAGAGTTGCGCTCCCTAAGCGACCCGAGAATATTTGAATTTGTCGATTTTATTTCATTGGACGATGGCGAAGGCCCTTTACTTAAAATAGTCAGGTTTCTTGAAGGGAAGATTGACATCAATCAACTGGAGCGGACTTTTGTACTGGAAAACAATCAAGTTGTTTACAAGAATATAATTCCAAACACCATTTACCATCATAAACATTTGCCGGCACCCAATTATTCCGGTTTGCCTTTTGATAAATATGTATCCTTTTTGGATGTGGTCAATCCCATGCATCGTATGTGGACGGATGCCAGATGGAACAAATTGACCATTTCCCACGGCTGTTATTGGAAACAATGTTCGTTTTGTGATGTAAGCTTGGATTATATCGGGAATTACCAAAACACCACGGCAGACGATTTGGTAGATAAGATTGAGAAAATAATCAAGGATACAGGCATCACTGGGTTTCACTTTGTTGATGAAGCCGCGCCACCTAAAATGCTTCGTGCCTTATCAAACAAATTGATAGAACGCAACGTCCACATCACATGGTGGACGAACATTCGGTTTGAAAAGACTTTTGACTTTGAGTTATGTCAATTGATGGCAAAATCGGGTTGTGTTGCCGTCACTGGCGGACTTGAAGTTGCCTCAGACCGCTTGTTGGCGAAGATGAAAAAGGGCGTGGACATCGCACAAGTGACGAGGGTGACCCACCATTTTTCCCAAAACAACATCATGGTCCATGCTTACCTGATGTATGGATTTCCTACCGAGACCGAACAAGAAACCATAGATTCGCTCGAGGTCGTAAGGCAATTGTTTGAACGCAATTGTATACAATCTGCATTTTGGCATCTATTCACAACGACTGTTCATAGTCCCATTGGCAAGAACCCTCAAGATTTTGGAATCACAATTACAGGACCTGTTTTTGAAGGCTTTGCCCAAAACGATTTATACCATGAGGACCCGCTGGGCGCTGAACATCCAAAATATACTGACGGTCTCAATCGTGCCTTAAATGCTTATCTAAACAATGCAGGATTTGATACCGAATTACAAGATTGGTTTGAATTTCCTATTCCTGCGACGCGTCATTCTGGGGATTTGATTGAGGGTTTTTTGGGAGGAATTGTAGGTTATGAGGCGATTCTAAGTGAATGAGTGTTGCGATGGATGAATGACTAGAATGGAACAGTAATGCTCAATTAATCTGTAATTCTTCAAATTTTTTTCTGCTTTAACACTCTTTTGTGGCTAATTGTGTTCGGTACTCGTTGCTCCGGATACCTATCGGGACGAGCGCTAGCGGGTGTTAATAAATGATAAGAATCCATCATTTAACCAAACCTTCTTAACCACATCAAACCTCTTCTAAAAACACCACAAACCGCTCTCTTACGAATTCTAAGGTATTTCAAAACACATGCCATCACTGATAATGCCTATTCATTCTCAATCTTCTCAATCATCTCCTTGAACAAGCCCAATAAAAACATCAGTTTCGCCGGGTCTCCTGCAGCTTTAAACTTTTGGTCTTCAATTTTTACACCATACCAATCGTGTTTTCCTTTTTGGTTGAGTATCCATTTTAGATGCATATTAGCAACTGAGGTTTTTGAGATGTCAATTTCGATATCCCATCCTGGGTTGTCCAAAGTAGTTATTTGGATGCCATCACCATGTTCCCAATCGCCATCACAATTAGCCTTAAACCAATTTTGTATCCATTGTAAAATTTCCATTTGTATTAGGCTATTAAATATGAGTTGTTTTAGTATTGCCAAATGCTCTTGTGTATTATGCCACTGCATATCTCAGCATTAACCATTAAAAGTACAAAACCTCTGCTACTCTTGTTTGAGACGCTTGCCCAAAAAGAAATTGACATCCCAGGCCTTCTGCCAAGCCACCAACAATAATTGATAGACCGTTCTGGCTATCTGTTAATTCTTAATCAACTTAAAAGTTCTCCCAGAAGTTTCAGAAACCACTTTCAATACATACAAACCCGAAGACAAATGAACAGTATCTATCGTCCCATCCATCGTTTCTTCAACAGTCAATTGTTTTCCCAAGACATCAAATAGTTGCACTTTATAATCTTGAACAGCCGAAACAATCGTTATCATATCTGAAAACGGATTGGGAAAAACGTTTACGGAATTTCCATCAAATTCATCAACAGATAGCGCACAATTAGGGTTGGTATCCGAAATCGTGGCAAAGACGCCATTATTGACATAAAAATTCTGCCATGTGCCACCACTTCCCGATTGCCAGTCCGCGATGTTAAAATAATGGGTGCCGTTATCGGTTCCAGGGACTTTATAGACTTTTACCGCTTCGGCGTCTCTATTCCATGTTAAAGGGGTTCCTGCAACACAGGTTTCTGGAGCAAAATCCGTCACACAATTTCCTTGGAGGAAATATGCATATTCGTCATATTGTGGATATTCCCCATAGACATATGCATTGCCATTGGGCTCTACACATACTGCGGTATATTCATTGCAGGCAATGCCAAAAGGACGCAAACCATAATCGGTCGCAAACCGGGCCATAAAGGTGGTGTGTCTTCCACGCCTGTCTGGGTCATCGTAATGTGAATCCGTAACAACACTTTCCAAATACGGAATTTGTAGAAAATCGTTGTACCCCAAGGTCATTCTGCTATGGTAAGGATTGCTCAAGGCCTCTGCATCGGTAACTGTTCCATTTGCAGCAGTAAAATAATAATTGCCCAGAATTGCCATCCCAGCACTTGTACCACCGATGACACCTTGCTTTACATTAATGAAATTATTGAGTGCATCTTCCAAAGCATTATCCTTAAAAAGACTGACATAATCGTATTGGTCACCACCAGCAAACCAAATGGCTTCTGAATTGGCAACACTTTGTAACACATAAGGGTCGGTAGCACCAGCGACATTGTTGATAACAAAGGTTCTCACCGAATTGATGGTGACGCCCAATTGCGAATAAAAATAATTGTTGTACCCATTGCTGCCAGAAGCGCGCAACACCACGACATCGCCTCCATCGGCTTTGTTTAAAAACCAAACCATGGCTTCATCCTTTTCTGTTGCGCCTCCCATCAAACAAATGCCTTGTTGATGGTTGGTAGTCACGTCGATTGCGCTACCCGTAAGGTATTCTGTATAATTTTGTGCAACTGCAAATTGAAGGCTAAATGCGAAAAGTAGTAATGTAATTTTGTTCATAGCTTTTTTAGTTTAGCTGTTAATTATTAAATTGAAATCTACCACTCCCAGCTCAATTCTTATTTTCCAATAATGGCACAAACCTAAATTCGCCAAATTCATGTTTTTCAAAATCTTTTGGTCCATTTCGTATAAAGAGCGTCATTACTTGAACATCCTCACCCACGGGAATCACCAATCTTCCGCCTATGGCGAGTTGACCCATCAACGGTTTCGGGACAAATGGTGCTCCAGCAGTAACGATAATGCCATTAAATGGTGCTTGTTCCTTTAGACCTTTGTAGCCATCTCCAAAGATGAGCTTTTTGGCACGATACCCTAATTTTGGTAGAAATTTACTGGTAATTTTAAACAACTCCAATTGACGTTCGATGCTATAGACCTTTGCTCCCAATTCGCACAACACAGCAGTTTGATAGCCGCTACCTGTGCCAATTTCCAAAACCTTGTCACCTTCTTTAAGCTGCAATAACTCGGTTTGAAATGCTACAGTATAAGGTTGGGAAATGGTTTGGCCGGCAGCGATTGGAAAGGCCTTATCCACATAGGCATGGTCCAAAAATCCGGAATCCATAAATAAATGTCTTGGAATCTTCCCTATGGCATCCAACACATTTTTGTCTTTTATCCCTTTCCTTTTTACAATTTCAACAAGTTGCTGACGTAGTCCTTTATGTTTAAAAGTGTCTTTCAAGCGGTATGACTTTTGTTGCTAAATTAAACCAAACAAAAAGATGTCACAAGATTTTTTGCGAGTTTTGAAACGTTTGTTGTTAAGTTCTTAAATTAAAACAATCATTAATTATACTGAAAAACTTCAATCTTTAAACTTCTTGCTACAAGCATCTCTCTTCAACCTTTTTTCTCTTTTCTTTATTCTTTAATCTAATCCAAAAACTCTATTTTTGTTGAAAACATCATACAATGATAAAAGCTGGTGTTCTCGGTGCTGGTCACTTGGGAAAAATTCATTTGAGATTGCTCAACCAATCCGAAAAATACGAATTGATTGGATTTTATGATGCTGATGAAATAAGTGCCAAAAAAGTAGAGGAAGAATTTGGTTACAAGTATTTCAATTCCATTGAAGCATTGATTGATGCCGTAGATGTTGTGGACATTGTGACGCCAACGCTTTCTCATTACGACTGTGCCAAAATGGCCATCACAAAAGGAAAGCATATTTTTATAGAAAAACCCATTACCAATACGGTCGAGGAAGCGGAAACCATCAGAACCTTGGTTGCTGAGAACAATGTAAAAGGTCAGGTGGGACATGTGGAGCGTTTCAATCCTGCGTTCAAGGCCATCAGGGATCAAATCCAAAACCCTATGTTCATTGAGACACATCGCTTATCGGAATTTAATCCTCGCGGTACAGATGTGCCCGTGGTTCTGGATTTAATGATTCATGATATTGATATCATCTTGAGTGTTGTAAACAGCAAGGTGAAACATATTTCGGCGAGTGG
>JBGTDZ010000106.1:0-6246 GCA_041748055.1 Aquaticitalea sp. | reverse complement strand
AGCATAAGTTCCCAATGCATTTGATGTCGCTGTCAACATATTTTCTTTCCGCTTGGAAGACAGATAACTCGGATATTTTTTATACCCTAGTAATTCTGCTATATACAATTTGTCTTTTTCAGAATCTTTATAATTGCTGATATCATATTGGATGGTCACATTTTTTTGAAGTGGAATTACATCCTTATCCAAATATAAAGTATCGTTGTTCACTTTAAATTCTATATAAGTATTTTCATAAAAGCTGTTCGCAGGAAAAAAAACGGATACATTCTTGTCATTTAAAGTAGTAGCCTGATCAGAGAACACATAATAATTTTTTTTATTTTCCGGTTGTGCAGGAATGGAATCTATTTGCTTACCTAAGATAGGTATGGTGAGCCTGCTCTCATTTCCCTCAAAATCCTTAATACGCACTTGGTAAATGGAGGATGTACCATCTTCAACGGTAATGTAGCCTTGGTCGTCAAGTTCTTTGTACATACTCAATACATTGCCTTCTTCAACGAACAATTTTTGTAAATGCATACGTTTGGTCTTGTAATAATCATAATCTATAAACCGATTGATATGCCGTGACTCATCAAAAGAAAAGCGATGGAATTCCATTTCAAACTTTTTATTGCCATTGTAATAGGTTTGAATGTTGCTCAAACCATTTTTATTTGCTGCCAGATCTAACTGGTCAAAAGAACCAATGGCAAAACCTATCTCACCGATAGCCTTGATACCTTCCACTTTGTATTCGTTGGTTTTTGTGGGTATCAAACGAAGTTCCACACGTTTGTTTGAATTGTTCACTGCTGATTTGTCATCTTTGGGATATGCAAAGACAGAGGTCAAGGTCGGCGGCTTAGAATCCTTTACTGTGAGACCAAATAGCAGAGGATTGATAGTTCTCTCTTGCTGGTCACGAATTTCGAAATGCAAGTGCGGTCCGCCCGACCCTCCGGTATTCCCGGAATAGGCAATCACTTCGTCTCGCATGATTTGTAACTCATCGACAGATGGGAAGAGTTCAATTTCATAACTTTCTTTCTCGTATTGCTTTGCCTTTAAAAAAGCCTCTATTTTTGGAGCCAATCGATGCAAATGTCCATATACAGTAGTATAGCCATTGGGATGTGTAACATACAAAGCTTTGCCGTAGCCATAATTTTGAATCTTTATGCGGCTCACATAACCTTCTGCTGCTGCATAAACATTAAGGCCTGTTTTTTGTTGCGTCTTGATGTCAAGACCAGAATGGAAATGATTGTTGCGCAATTCCGCGAACGAACCCGAAAGAATCAAGGTGATGTCGAGTGGGCTTCTAAAATAATCTTTGGGATATTCAACCTGAGAAAAAGCAAACTGTGAACAAATGAGGGTTGCAAATAGGTATTTCATAGTGAGGTTTGAATGGATAAAAATATTAAAAAAGTTTTAAGTTATGAGTATTATAATTGCACTAAAGTTTATAAGTACTTAAGTGACTAAAGTTAAAATATTTGAAATAAATTTTTGGTTCTAACTTTTCAATATGTAGTAAACTTGAAGTACTTAAGGCACTTTAGCACACTTCATAACTTTCTAAATGACTTTTTTTAAAATTTATTGTAAAAGAATTGTGATTTTTGCTTTTGGTATGTTAACTTTGTTACATCAGTGTTGAAATTTGTAAATGAGTAAAATTGAAGATATTGTTGATTCTTTGGAGAATAAAATCAGCAAAGTTTTGCATAAACAAGAGGTTTTAAGACAAACCAATGCAAAACTTTCTGAAGAATTGGCACAATATCAACGAAAAATATTCCGTCAACAAGAAGAATTATCGTCTTGGATAGAAAAATATGAATCACTCAAAATTGCAAATTCAATGTTGGGCAGTGATGAAAACAAGCGAGAAACAAAGCTCAAAATAAATGCATTAATAAAAGATATTGACCACTGTATTGCTCAGTTATCGGAATAATGCATCAAAAAAATCATAATGTCTGAACAGCTAAAAATTAAGCTTTCCATAGCTAATAGAGTGTATCCATTGACGATTGCACCAAGCCAGGAGGAAGGATTGAGAAAAGCTGCCAAGAAAATTGAAACAATGATTGCGCAATTTGAGCAAAATTATTCTGTAAGGGATAAGCAAGATGTATTGGCCATGTGTGCATTGCAATTTGCTTCCCAAGTAGAACAAAAATCGATAGATAAAGAGGATGTGAATGAAGAAGTCCAAAACAGATTGGTTGGATTGGACGAACTACTTCTAAAGCATTTAACCTCTTAACGTTCTTTAAAATAAAATAGGTTACTGCCTACATTAGTTATTTTTTTTGATAAACTCAACGTTAATTCTTTAAAAAGGGTGAGTTTAAACTGTAAAATCGAGCTGTCTTCGAACAGATTTTTGATCAGTTTGTTAGCCCTAAACTTGTTTTTAAGGAGTTTATACAAAATTCGAAACTGATGTAGGCTTTTTTATGTGAAGCAGTCACGCTTTTTGCTTGATGTAGCTTAACTAATCCCGCTCATTAGCGGGATATTTGAAATATTTCAAATTTATTTAAACTAAACTAAACATGGAAATTTTAATGATTGTGGGAGGCATAGTATTAGGAGTGATACTAGGATATATTATAGCAAAAGCAATGGAAAAAACCAACGCATCAAAACTGATAAAAAATGCTCAGGACGAAGCTAACTCAATTATAAAACTAGCCAATTCAGAAGGGGAATCCATAAAAAAGGACAAATTGCTCCAGGCAAAAGAGAAATTCATCGAATTGAAGGCAGAGCATGAAACAGTTATACTATCGCGTGATAAGAAGATAGCTGAAGCAGAAAAACGCACCAGGGACAAAGAGTCTCAAGTATCAAACGAATTGGTAAAAAACAAGAAATTGAGCCAAGACCTTGAAGACAAGTTAAAGGAAAGCGATTTTAAGCTCGAATTTTTGGAGAAAAAAAAGGATGAAGTAGAAAAAGCCCATAAAAGCCAAATCAGACAATTGGAAGTTATTTCTGCACTATCTGCCGAAGAAGCCAAGGCACAATTGGTAGAATCGCTGAAGCACGAAGCCAAAGCAGATGCCATGGCTTATGTTCAAGGCGCGGTGGAAGAGGCAAAATTGACGGCACAACAGGAAGCTAAGAAAATAATCATCAACACCATTCAACGAATTGGCACGGAGGAAGCAATTGATAATTGTGTATCGGTGTTCAATATAGAATCGGATGACGTTAAAGGACGTATTATCGGTCGTGAAGGTCGAAACATCCGTGCCATAGAGGCCGCGACTGGTGTAGAGATCATCGTAGATGACACACCAGAAGCCATTATTCTTTCTTGTTTTGATTCTGTAAGACGAGAAATTGCACGTCTTTCGCTTCATAAACTGGTAACGGACGGGCGTATCCATCCAGCGAAAATCGAAGAAGTTGTAGAGAAGACTAGAAAGCAAATAGAACAGGAAATTATCGAAGTTGGCAAACGAACAGTCATTGATCTTGGGATTCATGGCTTACATCCCGAATTGATAAAATTGGTGGGGCGCATGAAATACCGTTCCTCTTATGGACAGAATTTACTGCAACATTCACGTGAGGTTGCTAAATTGTGCGGTGTCATGGCTGCTGAATTGGGCTTGAACCCTAAACTGGCAAAACGTGCAGGATTGTTGCATGATATTGGAAAAGTGCCTGATTCTGAAGCAGATATGGAAACACCACACGCCATTCTTGGAATGCAATGGGCTGAAAAATTTGGTGAAAAACCAGAAATCTGTAATGCCATTGGAGCCCATCACGATGAGATTGAAATGACAACCTTGTTATCACCGATCATTCAGGTGTGTGATGCCATTTCTGGCGCACGACCAGGCGCAAGACGTCAAGTGTTGGATTCTTACATACAACGCTTAAAGGATTTGGAAGATGTGGCTTTTGGATTTAACGGAGTCAATAAAGCATACGCCATCCAAGCAGGTCGGGAATTGAGGGTGATGGTGGAAAGTGAAAGGGTATCGGATGAGCAAGCTGCAAATTTATCTTTCGAGATTTCTCAAAAAATACAAACCGACATGACCTACCCAGGACAAGTGAAAGTTACCGTCATTAGGGAAACCAGATCAGTGCACATAGCGAAATAGTAAATTAAAAACATAAATGTATAAAGCATCCATTAATTTTAAATGGGTGTTTTTTTATTATGTATCCACCATAGGCCAACAACCAACAACCAAAAACGAACAACTATTTCCTAGGATGAAATTTATTAAGAACCTCTTTCAAATAGCTTCTATCCACATGCATATAGATTTCGGTGGTAGTGATACTTTCGTGCCCTAACATCAACTGAATGGCTCTCAGATCAGCACCATTTTCCAACAAGTGGGTGGCAAAAGAATGTCTAAAGGTGTGGGGGGAAATGGTTTTTTGCAATCCAATTTTTTCTGCAAGTTGTCTTATAATAGTGAAAATCATTGCTCTAGTGAGTTGCTTGCCCCTTCTATTCAAAAAAAGGGTGTCCTTGAATTTAGGCTGAATGTTTAAGTGGGTCCGAATTTCTGTCCTGTAAATATGTATGTACTTTTGAGTGGATAACCCAATGGGTACAAAGCGTTGTTTGTCACCTTTTCCGGTAACTTTAATGAAGCCTTCTTCAAAAAATAAATCAGAAATATTTAGATTGGTCAGTTCACTCACACGTAGGCCACAACTGTATAAGGTTTCAATAATTGCCCTATTTCGTTCGCCCTCCGGTTTTCCTAAATCAATGGCCGCAATAAGATTGTCAATATCCTGAATGCTCAGGGTATCTGGAAGTTTCCGGCCAATTTTAGGGGATTCAATCCTATCCAGTGGATTGGAAGTCCTATAATCTTCAAAAACCAAATAGCTAAAAAAACTTCGCAATCCGGAGATGATACGCGACTGCGATCGGGCATTATGCGATTTAGAAACCTCATAGATAAATCTTTGGATAATGTGGTGGTCTATGTCCTTGGGAGCTGATACAATATCATTTACATCTAAATAAGCAATTAACTTTTTAAGATCAAACTCATAATTGGCTATGGTATTTTTTGAGAGTCCACGCTCTAATTTTAGATAATACTTGAAATCTGTAAGTGCATTTTGCCAGTTCATCGCAGTAAAATTAGCTAAAATTAGGTTTGAAAAGGTCAATTATCCAACTGCTTAATTTAATGATTGTTGATAAATAATATTTCAACCCATTAGTTATTAATGCTTTAGTTTATATTGTTAACTAAAATGTTAATAACTGATTAAAAAATTGTTAATATGTCCAAAAAAAGCATTTAGTTTGCATCAATCAATTTTAAAAACTTAAAACTTAAAAATTATGAAAAAATTAATGGTAATGGCTGCAGTAGCAGTTTTTGGATTTTCTCAAATCCAAGCTCAAGATGGTATCCAATTCGGCGTTAAGGGAGGTGTAAACTTTGCTAAAATAACTGGTGACGACGTTGAAAATGCGGACGGAAGAACGGGCATCCACTTTGGGGGCGTAGCGGAAATTCCGGTATCTGAAAAATTCTCTGTACAACCTGAATTATTGTATTCTCAACAAGGTTTGCAAGAAGATGTTGTAGGTGGCGAGAGAAAATTAAAATTAGACTATTTGAATGTTCCAGTCATGGCAAAATTTTACGTGGCTGATGGATTTGCGATCGAGGCAGGTCCACAATTTGGATTTAATGTGAACGCCAAGGCTGAAGCACAAATTGAAGGTGCAGAAGGTAACGAGATTTCTGAAATCGAAAGAGAATTGGAAGACACTGTAGAAGGGTTTGATTTTGGCTTCGGCGGTGGAGTTTCATATAAAATGGAAACAGGTTTATTTTTCCAAGCACGTTACATAATTGGGCTTACAAGTATTTATGAGGCGAGTGATGAAGGATTATTTCAGGATGACTTAAATAATTCTGTGTTGAGTCTGTCAATTGGCTATATGTTCTAAAACCTTTAAAGTAAAAAATTAAGACCGAAGCTCAAAATCTTCGGTTTTTTTATGCCTTATTTTTTGATATATTTACTTTATGAAGAAATTGATAATCATCAACGGTCCAAATTTAAATCTTCTGGGCACCAGGGAGCCAGAATTATATGGTAGCCTGTCCTTTACTGAATTTATGGACGAATTAAAACGAAAATATAAGGACGTTTCCTTAGAACACTTCCAGTCTAATGTAGAAGGAGAGCTAATAGATAAACTACAGGAAGTCGGATTTTCTTATGACGGAA
>JBGTDZ010000105.1:0-13232 GCA_041748055.1 Aquaticitalea sp. | reverse complement strand
CTCTTCATCGTTAAATCTTTAGCCTTTCGGCTGTACTTTTCGACGACCAAGGAAATTTAATTCAAGTACTCAAAATAATTTGTTCTCTTTTTGTGCGAAACACCGTTTCCAATGCCTCGCTACGCTGTCAATCCAATATGTTAATGAACTTGTCTTTTATCTTTGCTTGCGTCGTTTCCTCCGTAAGCGGGTGCAAATATAAAACCCTTTTTTTTATCCCACAATGTTTTTTTTGCCTTTTTCGAGAAAGTTTTTTCCACCCTTCCGGTACCGACAAAACTAACAATGGTCCAAGGAACTTTTCCGACACAACGTTACCGTTTTTGGCGGATGCAAATATACCACCCTTTTTTACTTTATTCCAACACTTTTTTGAAGTTTTTTATAACTTTTTCTTTTGTAGTTGATTGCTAGGTTTTTGCGTTAGGGATTACTCACTATTTTATTTTGTGATTTATGAAATCATGAATGCATCGCATTTGAGGCACTGTTGGATCTCTTCAGGTTTTTTTCATAATCCTGAAAGCGACTGCCGAAGGCCAGACCTGGCTTTTCTGCTAGGGAACTCCAAAATATTTATAGAAAGAAATTCCAGACAAGCCCAAAACGGACAGTAAAGTCTCTGTATGGATAATTGGGGGCAGAAAAGTAATTGTATCCTGTGAAGGAGGAATTGAAATGTTCGGCCTTGAGGAATATGCGTGTTTGCCTGATCTTTGCATCGATGAAAAAATCCATTCTTGGAAAGCCACCCAATTCGGTATCGTTTTGTACGTAAAATTCTGCCAACAACGGATCGTAGGCATTCATATTGTATTTGGTAAAGTAATTGAATATAATACCTGTTTGAAAAAACATGGCCCGTTTAAAAATGTCACTTGAAAAGTAAAGGGTGTTTCTGGTAATGATCTGAGGGACATTAATGACATTGGAGCCATTTAATACCTTTTGATACATGACTGTATTGTCTAATGCAAACTTGCCATAAATAAATTCCTTCCCTGCCTTGATCCTTAAATAATTGATGGTGGCACTGCTCTGAAATGGCTTGACATCCAGCCCGTCTTTTGTAAAATAGGCGTAATTGGTTATGGTGTTGTAATCTAATGAGATGTTTGCGAGCTTTTGTGACTTAAGTTCAAATGCCAACTGTTGCGTGCTGATGTTATCAAAGCTGTTACTGTTGTCCCAATTATAATTGATGTAATCGCTTTGATATAAAAGCCAATTATAATTGGGCGCATGTGAACTGGTATTGAATGTTCCATATACAGCAATATCGTCTGTAAGTTTATAGGAAGCTTGGGCTTTTAGGAAATTGCCTTCGAAATTACCTGAGATATTAATGCCCAGTTCTCCTTGAACGTCAAATTGGCCGATTGTATTTTTATAACTCCCCCCAAGCTTTACAATCCCCCCTTTTAATCTGTTAGTTATTGTTTGTTCATTTAAAATAACCAGTGAATTGTATCCATAGTTATAATTGTTATAATCAATATTAAATGACACTTCGCCTAAAAGTTCATTTTGGAAGTTGACAAAGAACCGATTGTAAAAATCCTCGAGCGTCACTCTATCCCTTAAACTACTCTGACGAAAGGCTTCTCCAAAATAATCAGACCTTGTTGTTTGATCATATTGGTAATATTTATCCTCCAAGGAAATAATGTTTCCAATCGCTAGGATGTTACTACTTAAAGAGTCCTTCTGCTGGATGAGATTGTATTGATGTTCTAAATGAAATCGTTTGCCCCGTAATATATTTTCTGCATTTTCGAAATTGGGGTCGAATACTGATCGATCCTTAAATTCTTCCTCACCTGATTCAAAATTTGCAACTCCTTCATCTGTCAAGCCTCCGTTTTCCTGGTTCAGGGCATCTTGCATGTAAATGTGTGCCCGGGCTTGATATCTATTATTCTTTGTTGTGTAATTGGTCGTAAACCTGAAATTCCCAGTACTCGTGAGTATATGCTGGTATTTCCCAAGGGAACGAAGGCCTTTGTAGGCTATGGAAAAATTGAACTGTTTTGAAATGTTGGTTGTAAAGAAAGCATCCAACAGCTGGCCTTGCTCAAATGCGGTCTTGTACATTAACTCGGTCAATGGCGTTGGGGCTTGGAAATAATTGACATCCTCAATTTCCATATAATTAAAGTGTCTTGCCCGTGCACCGAATTGAGGGATTGTATTGGTGTTTTGAAAATTGGTGCTTAGTGAATTATATGTTTGGCCAATATTTGAAAAGGCAATTAGTTCAAAGTTATCTTTTCTTAAATAATTGTATTTATATTCTTTTTGAATGGAAAGTGTGGTGTCGAGATAGGTGGTGTCGCGCTCGAATGAAATAATTTTGTACATATCAATGGTAGCTTTCTCATCCTTGATATTTTTTTTGAAGGCGCTTTTTCTGTTGATTGCTGTGGAATCATTTATTGAACGTTCATCTAGTTCTTTCTTTAAAGGTTTAAGGGTTTGGGAGTTCAAAGTTTGAAAAACAACTAGGAACACAAGTGTACAAAAGAGCTTGTTCATTTTGGAGTGATCATATTTACAAAAATAGATATTTTAAACTATTGTGTTCTTAATATTTCGATAATAAAAAAGCCCACGTAACCGTGGGCTTATTATTAACATAAAATATTATATCTATACTTTGGTCAACAGCAATTGTATTGGTTCATTAGAAACTCCACAACCTCCTGTACCATTAAGAAAATCATAATAATTCAATAAAATTGAACTATCATCACAAGGTGTTGACAAAACAGCACTGGTATTTGCCCCTATAACTATAGCGCTCGCACAACCTGTGGTTGTAGTTGTATTCCCAATAATAATCTTTCCATTCACAAAACTAAAAGTCATTGTTTCAGGAGAAGCTGAGAAAGCTGGTAAATATGGTGCCATAAACTGTCTAGAGGTACCATTCACTCCTGAAGCTACCAATGTAACTGTTTGACCATCAGTGAATATTGGAGTGGCAAACAAACTAGGCCCTGATGGGACTGTCAGTATATAGGCACCCAAAAACACGTCTCCAGCCAAACTTACAGAAGGACATATCTGTACTCTCTGTACCGTAGGAAAGGTTTCTCCTGCCAAGCCTACTGTCACACCTGAAATGTTTGTGCTGGTAAGTACCACGTCAAATACCAGAGGTTCGGTTAAGACCGTTATTTCACTGATATCAATGTCAATGGTTGGCAGAAAAGCATAATCCAAGCCCGTGCGATTGTCTGGGCCAGAATAACTCGTTTCTCCCGCAGGACTAACAATCTGTCCTGAATTAGAGAAGAAAGCATTTGGATCACCGCCAGACACCGGAACCAAGTCATAAGTTATGACCAAGTCTTGGGTAGTAACCGGAACTTGTATATTAACTCCAATTTGAATTACTTCAGGCGCATCCAAACTACCTGTAATGACATCGGGATTAGACTCTGGGAACTGAATCCATCCTATTTCATCTTGTGCGCTGTATTTTAAATCATCTTTGCTATTATTGGAACAAGCAAAAACCAAAACGATTAAAGATAGCGCAGGGAAAATTTTTATAAAATTTCTCATAATTAATTATATTGTTTTATTAATGTCATCTTGACAAAAATTATTGATTAATACAAAAATCCGTGGTTTCTGACGATCCAAAATTGCCACTTCCAGATGCATGGGTAATTAATGAACAAGTCAGAGCATAATTACCAGTTACGCTTCCATCAAAAAGACCATCTCCAAAAGAGTCGAAAATCGTAAACGTATAACAACCATCAGGCAAGTTGAAATTGAACGAATAGGAGGCTCCACCAGAAATGTCGGTAAATGGGCCACCCGATTGTACAACCGTTCCAGAAGCATCTGTTATTTCAAAAGTCGTTTCAGAACCAAATGTGTCGCCATTGATCACCAACATGACATCATTGCAAATAATTTTTTTAAGATAAGTAAAGGTGACGGTTTCCGAACCAACTACCGCAGTGCCATCAGGCAAATCCAAATTAACAACTAATGTTTGGTTGACCAATTCCGGCAGATTGTCAAAATTTCCAAAAGTCACAGTAAAACTACCTTCATAAGAACCCGCAGGAATCGTTACCGAACCCAAATTATAGTCTTGACTATTACCAGTCGAGGATGGATCAACCGAAACGTTAAAAGTCCTAGCGGAAGTAGATATAGTCGTTACTTGAACAGACACTGTCACAGTTATTCCTTCTTCAGGAACGATGACCGATCTGTTTTGGACACTAAATCCAACTCCAGTCTGACCATTTATATTATCATACACCGTATTAATTGGAGCATCTTCCTTATCACAACCCATAAAGGTCAAAAGCAACAAGGATGCAAGAATAATTTTCAATTTTTTCATAATTCTATTTTTTTTATTACTAACCTGGATTTTGGACAGCAGCTGGATTAGCAGTAATCTCACTGATAGGAATAGGCAATGTAAACAAATCACTACTGTTGCTAAGTGTACATCCGGCTAAAATAGCACATTCTCTTGCATCTCTATCTATTTGTCTGTTACCTCTGTCTCCTATCCTCTTTAAATCGACATAACGATGTCCTTCAAATAATAATTCCAAACGTCTTTCATCCAAAATATCACCAAACGCCTGTTGTTGGTTAGTATAATTAGGTAAAGGCTGATCAGACCCAAATCGGGCATCCCGCAATTGCTTTATGAAGGTAGCTGCTGCAATCAATTGATTTGCATCTGCAGCTGCCTCGGCCCTTATAAGCAACATTTCCGCTGATCTAAACACTTTTAAATCGTTCATCAAAGGTTGATTATTACTGCCAGGATATTTAAATACCAATAATACATCGTCATTTAGATAATTAGGATTGGTTTCATAAGTAGGGTCAATCAATGATTCATTCAAATTCACATTTCTTAACAATCTGACATCAGAAGTGCCATCCATAATATTATAGGTGGACCTGCTAATTTCCATAAATGGACCACCACCCAAATTTGGGTTGATAAAAGCGAAGAGGCTTCCAGCCCATCCACCACCTGCGGTACCTTGATCATCATAATCGTCTCCAACTGCACGCTCCAAACTAAAAATAATTTCGGTAAAGTCTGTATCATCAAACATGGAGAAATATTGGGATTGATTGGCTATAGGATAAGAACTTAAAAGGCTGGCGGCATAACCATCGGCCAATGCATACTGGCCCCTGTAAGCTGCCATACGAGCCCGAAGGGCGGTAATGAAATCATCTCCCATAAATGTCACCCCTTCGTCGGTAGTGATAAGGTCCTCGGCCAAAGCTAGATCTGCCTCAATAGCCGTATAAAATTCCCCATTGGTGCTTCTTGGAACAGATGCAAAGATGTCTTCCGTTGGACTCAATAGTAAAAGCCCGGCCAAAGCACTGTCATCTGTATAATCAGTGGAGAAATAGGTAAGGATTTGAAAATGGCTAAACGCCCTGATTGCATAGGCCTGCCCCAAAACATTATCATATTCTATAGGGGCTTCAGTTCTGTCAATACTTGGAGCAGCGGCAATGATCCTGTTGGCCAAACCTATTGCAGCGTAATTATTTGCCCAAATTTGAAAAACATAACCATTATTACTGTTCAGGTTAAAGTTTTGTTCAGAAGTGTTCTGACCTCCATTGTCCCTTCCTCTGAATACTTCATCTGTAAATGAAGCCGTCAATCCAATTTCAGGAGTTATATCCAAAAAATTATAAGCGCCTAACAGCCCCGATCTTAAATCGGTGACACTCCTAAATGCATTCGCTGCATCCAATCGTCCAGGTTGAGTTATATCAATAGCATCATTGCAACCAACCATGGTGATTGTAATGACAGCAAGAATTATTTTATATATATTTTTCATATTTATTTATTTTTCAAATTTTCTTAAAATCCAAATTCAATGCCAAAAGAATAGGTTTTTGGTGTTGGATATCCATTTTGAGATGCGGCAAGACCCTCAGCATCAAATCCTCTCCATTTGGTAAATGTCACTAAATTCTCTCCACTCACAAAAGCCCTAAGGTGTGTGAATCCTATTTTTTCCACCACACTTGAGGGAAGATTATACCCAAATTGGATAAAACGCAATCTTAAATAATCGGCCTCTCTTAAATCGCGGTCAGAAAACTGTTGATCGTCCAAGTTAGTTGCAGTTAACGAAGGAATGTCTGTTACGTCTCCTGGTTGTGACCAAGCTCTCAATATATCTCGGGAGTGTCTAAATTGACCAATTGCTGTAGGATCAAGAAATCCATTTAAGTCAAAATCATACCGGTCTACCCCTACAGCATAGTTAAACTGTGTTGTAAAAAAGAAGCTTTTGTAGTCCATATCGAAGCCAAAACTACCTTGATAATCCGGATAAACATTTTTTCCTGTAGCCCTTTGATCATTTTCATTGATATCCTCGGTAATGTTACCATTAATATCCAAAAACAATAGGTTACCGGTTGCAGGGTTTACCCCGGCGTAAGGAGCTGCATAAATTTCAGCTAATGGCCCACCCACTCGTAAACCAAATGGGATATCTCCACCAGGACCTAAATTAATGATTTCCTGTTTGTTATAGTTTCCTACCAAATTAAGTCTTAAATTTAACCCATCATCGGTGGTTTTCTTAAACAACTGATAGTGTAATTCCAAATCCACACCTCTGTTTTCCAACTCGCCAACATTGGCAGAAATTGCAGTGACACCGCCATTCAAGGCTGGGGATATTGGTGTCTGAATAAATAAATCTGTAGTATTCTTTTTATAAACATCGATACTACCTCGCAACCTATTTGAGAATAACGCAAAGTCAAGACCAATATTCGCTTGTGTAATGGTCTCCCATTTCAGATCGTTATTTCCGATTTGACCAACGGTCAATCCATTGACACCTCCATATTGTCCACCAGTGTTGAAAAAATCTTCAGTTAAATCAGCCCCAACGAAGTAGGCACCCTGACCGACTGCATCAATAATATTCTGGTTCCCAGAAGTTCCATAAGAACCTCTTAATTTCAATTCCTGAAACACTGATCCGTCCATAAATGCTTCATTGGAAATGTTCCAACGGCCGGCAACTGACCAAAAAGTACCCCATTTATTGGATTGGGAGAATCTGTAGGAGGCATCCCTTCTAAGAGTACCAGAAATACCATACTTTGAATCATAATCATAATCCAAAAACCCAAAATATGAGAACAATCCTGCATTCTGAATATTGGCATTCGCAGTATCAATAAAGAAATCGTTATTGGCGTTATCTGCTATAAAGGAAGAACCATCACCAGGAGAAAAGGTTGCCGGGTCAAAACCAAGTTGTCTGAAACCAAATCCTCTAAGGTGCGCTTTAAAATATTCTGTAAAAACAGAGGCTTCTATGGTATGCTTTTCAGCAAAGGTTTTATTATAGGTCAATGAGTTGGTAAAATTCAAAGCTACTGTCCTAGTGCTTTGATTGTCTTGAAACCCTGGTGTATTATTACCAGTCTCCGCAAATAGCTGTGCATTGAATGAGGTAGGCGACTCGACAAGCAATAACTGCTCATCGGTAAAATCCCCACCAAAAGAGGTATTAAAGGTCAGGTCTTCAGTAAACTTATAGCTAGCATTAACGTTTGCTATAATTTTTATCTCATCATCACGTCTCACTTGCTGGTCTCTTAAGTCCAACAAGAACAAAGGTGTATTTGCAAATATCACAGGAATATTTGCACCATTTCCAAATATATATGAGGCAGGAGAAATATAAGGAACAGATTGGTTTGCTCCAATAACAAAGTTTCTGTTGATACCTCCGGTGCCAATGGCATTAGGTTCATTAGACTCTGAATAGTTCAAACTGAAAGATGTTGCATAATTGAACTTTTGGTTATTAGACCGCCCACTTGTATTATTTCTAAAGTTAAAACGTTTTAAAGTACTAGCGCGTTTTAAAATACCTTCTTGGTCATGGTAACCAAACGAGGTGAAGGAGTTGAGGTTTTCTCCACCAGAGGCCAAATTAAGCGTATGGCTTTGTGTTAAACTTCTCCCAAAGAACACATCCAACCAATCGGTATTGACCTGCTGGGCTCGGATTGCAAGTTCGGCATCTGATAAGGTCGCTCCAAAACCAGATCCAAAATCTTTTTCCAATTGCAGTTGCTCTCTAGAGTTCATCAAGTCATAATCATGATCTTGCAGAGTAGACATACTTGTAGTGCCAGTATAACTGATTTTAAGACCAGAATTGAAAGAGCCCCTTCTTGTTTTGATTAAGACCACACCATTTGCACCCCTATTTCCATAAATGGAAGTTGCGCCAGCATCTTTTAAAACAGATAATGACTCAATGTCATTGGGATTTAAACTTCTAAAGTTATCCTCATCCACAGGCACACCATCTATGATAAATAATGGTTCTGTACTACCGTTGATAGAACCAACACCCCGAAGGTTGATGGTACTGTTCCCTCCGGGCTGCCCATTACCTGTGGTAATGTTCAAACCTGCGACTTGCCCTTGTAAGGTTTGGGCAAAGGAGGCATTTGGTCTAGCTTCTATGGTGCTAGCCGTAATGGTAGTGGAGGCAATGTTCGATTTCTCTTGTGTTGAAGTACGAAACGCCTCTACAACTACTTCTTGCAAAGCAGTGGCATCTTCATCCATTGCCACATTCAATGTATTTGAAACACCTACAGACCTTTCAACGGTTTGCATGCCGACAAAAGAAAACACCAGGGTTTCATTTGCACTAACTCTAATGGTATAATTTCCATCAAAATCAGATTGTACTCCTCTTGTAGTACCCTTTACAATTACATTAACACCTGGTAATGGTAAACCATCCGTAGCTGCTGTAATTGTTCCTGAAACAGATTTCTCTTGTGCAAAAGAAATTTGAATCGCAAACGCCATAAAAAGCGTCAATAAACATGTTAATTTTAATTTCATAAAACAATTATTTGAATTAGTCTTTCGCAAACATCTTAATAATATATTAATTACACAACTATTTCAACTAAAAAAATGTTAAAGTTTAATGCAAAGAAGTTAGACAAAATAATACCAAAGACTTACTCATACAATGAGTAAGATGCCATATTCTTTAAATGGTTGCGTTAAAATTTTAACTTTGTCCAAACTTTAACATTTTGTCGTTATCATTAAAGTTAACAAACTGTGAATTCGAGTGCGGTACCGATGAGGCCGGACGTGGTTGTCTTGCTGGCCCCGTCACGGCTGGGGCCGTCATTTTACCAAATAATTTCGTTAACATTTTATTAAACGATTCCAAACAACTTTCTTTACTAAAGCGGGAAACTTTAAGGACTGTCATAGAATCTGAAGCCATCTCTTTTTCTTATTCCCACGTATTTGAGGAACAAATTGATGAAATGAATATCTTGAATGCTTCCATTTTGGCAATGCATCAGTCCATTGATAATCTTTGCACAGTACCTGAATTTATCATTGTAGATGGCAACCGCTTTAAACCCTTTAAAAATATTCCGCACCAAACCATCATTAAAGGAGATGGGAAATTCTCGAGTATTGCTGCAGCATCTGTTCTTGCCAAAACTTATCGAGACGACTTTATGTGCCAAATTCATGAAGAGTATCCGATGTATAATTGGAAACAGAACAAAGGCTATCCCACAAAAGAACATCGAGATGCCATCAAAACATATGGGATCACAAAATACCATCGGAAATCATTTAGATTATTTGAGCCACAATTAAAATTAGAACTCTAACTTTTTATCTTTGCACAAAACCCTCCCAATGAAAAACTTTTGGTTACTGATTCCTATTGTCTTTATTATTATAGGTTGTGAAAATGATTCAACAAAAAACTCCAATTTAATAACACTGATTCCTGGGAATGCATCCATCATCATCAAAACAAAATCAGTTGATGGCATAAAAAGCGTTTTTAAAAATAATCGATTATTGAATGTACTGTTGGAATATAAAGCCATCAATCGCATTCAATCACAACTTCACTATCTGGATTATCTAAAAACCACTGAAGACATTTTAATTGGTTTTGGAAAAAATGCCAATGACAGTTTGCAAATCTCGTTGGTCACCAAATATCACAAAGAATTGTTCAATCTGGATTCTATCCCAAATCGTACTATTGAGACATACACGTTCAACAATTTGACCATTTCAAAGACCACAGTTGATAGACAAATCATTTACACCACTATAAAGGACAGCATCTTTTTTGCCTCAAATGACAGGACTCTTACTGAAGCAGCTTTTAACGACAATAAGATAGTTGATACAGCACTCTTGGATGTATACAACACATCTGGAACCAACAAATCGGCTTCTATCATTATAAATACTAAACATAAAACATTGTTGCCTTCCTTTTTCATGACAAAATCATTGAACGATACGCAAGTATCTGATTATTTTCTTTTGGATGCCAATCTTTCCCAAGACGAATTAATTTTCAATGGCATCACCAAGGCTGTGGATTCATCAAAAAGTTTGATAAATGTTTTTAAAAATACTGTTCCCCAGGAGAATAACCTTCCTAAAATCTGCCCGACGGATGCAGATGGCTTGCTAAGTTTTACATTCAATAATTATAAAACATTCAGCGATAATCTTTTGAATTTCAATAAACAGGAGTCCACCATTCCAACTGCAATTTTTGATACTGCTTCGGAAGTTGGGGTAATTTATCGAGGAACCGAACAGGCCATCATCGTCCATTCGTTGGATGCTGCCGCGATGGGGGATTTGCTTTTGACCCAAAATGTCCTTGAAACCTATAGAGAGGTGGCTATTTTTCCTTTTGACCAGCCCGAATTGTTTACTACTTATTTTTTCCCATTTATCGACTATAAAAACGCTTCCAAATATGCCGCTATCGATGACTTTTTTGTCTTTACAGAAAGTGATGGACTGATGAAGGATATCATTTCGAGTTATCAAAATATGTCCACCCTTTCGGAAACCGAGGCATTTCAAAGTATGATGGACCAAATGAGCGATGAATCATCATTATTGTTTGTTGCAAATCCGTCGCGTTTGAATTCTATTTTAAATTATAATTTTAAAGAAGAGAAAAACCTTGAAATCGATGCATTTAGGGCGTCTGCTATTCAATTTATACAGGATAATGATTTTGCCCATGTCAACGTTGTTATCAAAAAAACCAAAGGAAAAACAGTAGCCAATTCGGTTTCGGAAGACATCAGCGTGAAGTTGGACAATGATTTACTGACAGACCCACAATTTGTAAACAACCATACAAACAAACATATGGAGATTGTGGTGCAGGATGTGAAGAATAATCTCTACCTCATTTCCAATGACGGCAAAGTGCTTTGGAAACTACAGTTGGAGGGACGACTTCTTGGAAAAGTTGAACAAATAGACATGTACAAAAACGGAAGATTGCAACTCACTTTCGCAACCCCAAACCGACTGTATGTTCTAGATAGAAATGGTAAGGACGTCTCTCCTTTCCCTTTAAAATTCAAGGACAACATTACGCAGCCCCTTTCAGTTTTTGATTATGAAGGCAAACGCGATTATCGACTCATGGTCATTCAAGGAAAATCCGTTTTAATGTACGATGTCCAAGGAAAAACCGTTTCGGGTTTTAGCTATAAAAAGGCAGACAATACAATAAATACACAACCACAACACTTCAGGATTGGCCGTAAAGATTACATTGTTTTTGTACAAGGAAATGAATTGGCAATCTTGGACAGAACAGGGAAAACCAGGGTGACTGTTAAAAACAATATTTCGTTTTCAGGAAATGATATTCATTTATATGACAACAAATTTACAGCCACAACCGTCAATGGCGATTTGATACAAATAGATGAAGATGGAAAAATGAGCCGTCTCAGCCTCAATCTTGGTGAAAAACATGCCATGACCTCAACAAGCAAAACCCTTGTGACACTGTCCGATAATATCCTGAATATCAAAAACAATAGCATTGAATTGGACTACGGTGTATACACTGCTCCAAACATCTTTTATCTTAAAGACAAAATCTATGTGTCGGTAACCGATCTGCAGACCAAAAAGATATATATGTACGACAGCTTGGGCAAGGCCATTGGCAATTTCCCAGTGTATGGCAATTCAGCCATTGATCTTGGCAATATTGACAATGGTAAAGGACTTGAATTTGTGACCAAGGGTGATAGTAATTCGATTTTGATTTATGAAATGAATTGATATTTTCTCCTGATTCTGACAACCAACAAAACAAATGATTTTCATATCTTTATTTCGAAGTAATCAATTGAAGCTTTTTTTGACGCTACATATTTGATTCGTATAAAGACCTTGTTATCATTAATGCTATGGAAATCGCCTTTGTCATTGGTTTATTGGTCATTACGATTATTCTCTTCGCAACCGACAAATTTTCTGTAGATATTGTCACCATTGGCCTACTTTTGGCCCTGACTCTTTCTGGCATCATCACTCCAAAAGAAGCTTTTGAAGGGTTTAGTAGTGACTTTATCATTATTCTGGCATCTATATTTATCATTTCGGGAGGGCTTTCAGAAACAGGATTGTTAGATAAAGTGGGTTCCCAAATGATAAAGGTTGTAAAGAGCAAAACTCTTTTCGTTGGCTATACCATGTTTATTACTGGTGTGCTTTCGGCGTTTATGAATAATACAACTGTGACCGCTTTGGTAACAGGTCCCGTAATTGGGATGTGCCGAAAACTATCCATAAGCCCATCAAAAGTATTGATTCCAGTGGCATTTGCCTCAATTCTTGGCGGAACGTGTACCCTTATAGGCACTTCAACCAATGTGGCGGTTAGTGGTTATATGGCACAGAAGGGAATGGAGCCTCTGGGCTTTTTTGAAATCGCATGGATCGGTGTGATTTTTTTACTAACGGGAATTTTATTTATCCTACTATTCTACAAAAGATTACTTCCTGACCATAAAGAAACCAGTTATAATGAACGCTATGAAATTGCGCAGTATTTATCGGAAATTGTAGTTTCGCAAAAATCAAAATTGATTGGACAAACAGCCTTTTATTCAGATCTTGCCAAACTGGAAGTACGCATCCTGAAAATCATTCGTAGCAAAGAGGATTTTATCCCAAATTCGATCACTCAAATTAAAGCACAGGACATACTTCTCGTAGAATGCAGTGTGGATGCCCTCATTAAAATCAAGGAATCTCCAGGATTGGATGTTCTTGCAGATACCATAAGTGACCAAGATATTGCAAATGAAAAAATCAT
>JBGTDZ010000104.1:0-14811 GCA_041748055.1 Aquaticitalea sp. | reverse complement strand
GGAATAATGTTGAATTCCTTCTAGACCGGGTTGCCAGTAATCCTTCAAACTATTGATGTTTAGAGAACGCGGTCCCCAAGCAACCAATGAATAATTTACATTTTCACTACCATAACCATTGGACGGTCTATTGTCACTGCTTGAATTGACATAATTGATTGATGAATTAATTTCTGTCTTATCGGTAGGCTTGAATGTTAATTTTGCGGCCGCCGTTTGGCGGTCGAGATTCACGCCAGGAATGATCGATTCACTTCTCAAATCAGTAAACGACAATCGGTAATTGCCAGTATCAAAGCCATTGGAAATTGCAATATTATTGATGGTGGTCACCCCAGTTTGATAAAACTCCTTTAAGTTATCAGGATTGGAATTGAATGCTGTTGGTGTTATGGGCAAGCCGCTATAGAGCGATGTATCTCCACCACGAACAAAACTACCGTCAGGTAATTGAACAGGGCTATCAAATTGAGGAATCAAATTGCCTATGTCCAATCGTGGCCCCCAAGAGTAACTTATATTGTCGTTAATACCACCACCAAGTCCATTGACATATTCAAACTGACCTGAATTTCCTTGACCATATTCATTTTGGAATTGAGGCAATCTGAATGCAGAATCTACAAATATGGACGAATTGAAACTGATGCCCAAACCTTTTGATTTGCTGCCATCTTTGGTTTTAATAACAATCACACCGTTTGATGCTCTGGTTCCGTAAAGGGCTGCCGCACTTGGGCCTTTTAAAACAGTTACCGATTCTATATCATCCGGATTGACTTCCATGGCGCCATTTCCGAAATCTATTTCCTGAAAGCCAGCTGCCGCTTCATTGGTGACATTAAAAACGGTTTCATTATTGATTGGAATGCCATCAACGACAAAAAGCGGATTATTGTTCGAAAAAGACGATTCACCACGAATCGTAATCTTGGAAGAAGACCCAATTCCTGTCGCACCCTGGGTAATGGTGACACCTGCCAATTTTCCGGCCAAATTATCCAAAAAGTTGACGGTTTTTACTTCGGTAACGTCCTTCGATTGTATGGATTGAACTGCATAGCCCAATTCCTTCGTTTCACGTTCCAATCCTAAAGCGGTGACCACAACTTCGTTCAAATTGGTAGCGGATTCTTCCATTATGATGTTGATAACCGACCGATAACCCACAGTGATGGTTTGAGTTTTAAAACCGACATACGAGAATTTTATTTTATCTTCTGCCGACGAGATTTCAATAGTATAGGTTCCTTCGGCATCTGTATTTGTGGATGTTCCATTGGAAGGCACAACATTAACAAATGCGAGGGTTTTACCATCTTCAGCACTGGTTACAGAACCTGTGATGGTGGTCTGTGCATAGCTAAAACATGAACATAATAGCAACGCAACAAAATAAATTTGCTTCATAAAATTTTTAATCCATTAGTTAATAGGAATTGTTTCTGATAGTTGTATCAGAAGAGGGAAAAGTTCAAAACTTTTCAATCTATATTAAATATGAATTAAGATTGGAGAGCCTTTGTTGAATTGTCTGTTTTCAAATAGATTTTGAAAAAAGGAAGAATAATAAAAGATAATTCGAATCAATCCTGAAATGAAGGATAGAAGTAATTTTTTTAGATTAGAGCAGATGTATTTACCGCTTTGAAGAATTAATTTGATATCGGAAATCGTGTCCAAATCCGAAAGCACTTCCAGTTTAAATAAGCGGATGTGATTGGCATCAATAAGACGGTAAATGCCTTGTGATAATCTTGAAGTTTGCCAAGGCAATTTTAAAAATGTGTCAACATTGAAAAGGGATTCTTTCAATCCCATTAAGTAAAATCCCCCATCCAAAGATGGCCCCAATACAATGTCAGCTGTTTCGAGCCGATGTGCCGCATTTAGAATATGGCAGGTCTTTAAATGAGGCGTATCATTTCCTACAGAAATAACGTTCTCAAATCCTTTTGCATAAATGGATTTAATGGCATTTGTAAAACGTTCACCAAACGAATTGCCAACCTGTTCCTTTTCACAAATATGAAAATAGGGAAGACCCGTATCGGATACTTTTTTTAGTGTTTGGCGATTGAGTTCGTCGAAAACTAATTCCGATGATTTGAATGGTTTCGCAAAAGCCTCTTGCTTTCCGGAGTTTGCGAAAATTAATATTGCGGTTTTGTTATTCAAAAGTGGATTTTTTAGCCACGAATTCACGAATTAATTCTTTAATATTTTCTTTTTACTGCTTACTGATGACTGCCAACTGCGAACTTTTTTATGCAACACTTCCCTGACAACTACTACCAGCTCCGGCGGTACAACCATAGCAATGTTGTGAAATCATAATAGTTCTTCCATCTAGAAGTTCTTCATTATATTCTGAAATATGTTTCACCTTACTGTTTACTGGTAAATTCAACATCTGATTAAAATCGCAGTCATATAAATAACCATCCCAGCTTATTGACAAGGTGTTGGTACACATCACATTTTCAACCGCTGCAGGATTGAACGCTTCTACCAACGAATACATGTAATCTTCATAATTTTCCGAAGCAATCAAATAATCTAAAAATCGACTGATTGGTAAATTTGTAATTGCAAATAGATTATGAAAATTGATACCAAAATCATCCATAAGAGCTTTCTTGAAATCCTTTTCCATGCTAGCCTGATTTCCTGGTAAAAACGCACCGGAAGGATTATAAACCAAATCCAAACGCAAATCGCTATCTGGCATTCCATAGCCAACTGCGTTTAACTCTTGTAAGGCTTTTATAGATTTATCAAAAACACCATCACCACGTTGCTTGTCAGTTTTTCCTTTGGTCCAATGTGGCATTGAGGAAATCACATGGACGTTATGGTCTTTGAAAAATTGAGGTAAATCGTAATATTTTTTATTGGCCCTAATAATCGTCAAATTAGAACGAACGATGAAATCCTTAATACCTGCTTTGGAAGCTTCGTCTACAAACCATCTAAAATCTGGATTCATTTCTGGTGCGCCTCCGGTTAAATCCAAGGTGTGTGCACCCGTATTTTTGATGACTTCCAGACATTGTATCATGGTCTCACGAGTCATTATTTCCTTGCGGTCTGGCCCAGCATCAACATGGCAATGTTCACAAACTTGATTGCACATGTATCCAACATTAATTTGCAGGATTTCGAGTTTTTTCGCCTTTAAGGGGAATTGTCCGGATTCAGCAATTTTATCCTTGAATTTGGGCAAATCACCTTTCTGGAAAATTCCATTGGATAAAATTTCGAGTTGTCTTTTGCTATTTGCCAGTTCACTTTGGCGTTTATGTAGGGACTTAATCATTAAACAAGTTATCAGTTATGAGTTAATAATTTTGAGTTTTTTAAAAAATTGAAATTCAAGCTTCAAGCTTCCAATTCAATCACATCTCAAGTTTATTCACTTTATTCATCATCTGCACACCATGCACCAACGACGCGCCACCACGTATGGCGGCCGCAACATGAAGGGCTTCCATCATTTCTTCCTTTGTAATACCTCGTTGAAGGCCGTCTCCTGTGTAGGCATCAATGCAATAAGGACATTGAACAGTATGTGCTACGGCAAGTGCAATTAAGGATTTTTCTCGTTCAGTGAGCGCCCCGTTCTTAAAAACAGAATTGTAATATTCAAAAAATTTGCCGCCAAGTTCTTCATTCCAATCAGAAATTTTTCCAAACTTTTTCAAATCTGCTGGGTCGTAATAAGTTTTTTGCATTGATAGTTTCTTGTTAGTTGTTTATACGGAAAAATCCAAGGTACAGTTTTAAGTCGAAATTTTTAAAGGACATTACAGCAATTTAAACTTTAAGATTAAAATATTTTGATTTAAAGTTTGGGTCCGTTATAGAGCTTCATCGATCAAAGATTTTTGTTTTCTTTTTCAGGCCGTTTTTTGAACTTGGATTAAAATGGATACCCAATGGCAAAATTGAGAATTGGAGAGGCAACATCAAAATTAAAACGTTCACCTTTTGGTAGTGAAGGATCGTGGAAAGGCGCTGCCAAATCAAAACGAATGACAAAACTCTGTATGTCTAGGCGAAGTCCGAAACCTGCACCCATGCCCAATTCGCTTAAAAAACTGCTGGTGAATTTATCCTTTCCGTCGAATGTTGGATTTTCAACGGAGTTCCAGATGTTTCCGGCATCTGCAAAAACGGCACCTTTTAAGAAGGAAACCAAAGGAAAACGATATTCTAGATTGGCTTCCAAGCGGATGTTTGCGGTTTTATCAAAGTTGTCGTCATCGTTGTTGGTGTCTTCTTCCGAATTGTAAGTTCCAGGTCCTAAGGAGCGGATTCTGAAGGCTCTAACACTGTAAGGGCCGCCTGCATAATACTGTTTTACAAAAGGCACCACATCCGAATTGCCATATGCATATCCGTAACCGGCAAATAGTCTCGCGGCAATGGTCTGTTCTTTGGCAAAATTGAAGTGGTAATGAATGTCGATATCCACTTTGGCATATTGTGAATATTCCAATCCTAAAAATGTTTTTGGCGCTCCTGGAGTTTCTTCTTTTCCGAACAAACTGATGGAATTACCTGCAATATCAAAAGTAAATTTTAAGTATTTCTGATGGACTCTTTGAGCATCAACCATTTCGTTGAAAGTAAAGGAATATGTTAGTCCAGAGATGAACTGCTGTTCAAAACTGCGTCTTAAGAATGGGTTTTCATCTAAAATCTCCTCAAATTCTGGTGTGACATTGGTGAGTTCGGTGTAATTGATGGATATAGGATTTATTTGATGGGTCACATATTTGTTGGAATCCCAAAAATAACCGAAGAGAGCAGTTCCGGACAATAAGGTATATAGATCGGTTCGATTGAGATAATCAATACTCAGAGATGTTTTTGTCTTTGGAATTGAATATTTGAATAGATCATCCTTTAATTTTATAGGAAATAACACTCTTGGAAATATCAATTCGTTTTTCAGACCTAATTCAAGACTTGTGTTTCCTGAATTCTCGCCTCCACCTAATTGAGCTTCATAGCCCACTCTGGCAGTGATGTTATATGTTTCGCCACCACCAAATACGTTTCGGTTACTGTAGGTCAATTCTAATGCAGGCCCCGTAAAGTCATTGGATTTAGTGACCACCTGTAATTCGGCCCTAAAGGCACGTTTGATTAATGGCGACAGATAAATATTGGCTTCCAGAAGTCCTAAACTATCCGTTAACAAGGTGTCTACTTCCTTGTATTGGATATTGACATATTTATAAGCACCAATTGTGGAAAGTCGTCTTGCGGTATTTCTTGAAGTTTCAGGATGGTAAAGTGTACCTTCTTCCAGTTTTATGAATGGGTCTAGATATTTTGGTTTGAAAAATACTTCTTTCTGAATGAAATTTTTTCCGTTATATCGAATGGTTTCGGTTTGAATGGAATCAGCTACCTCATAATTTGGATAGATGTTCACCTTTGCTATTTGATAAGGAATGATACTTTTTTGAGGGACTTCTTTTTTCAATTTAAGGAACAAATCAAAACTTTTGTTGTCATAACGATTGGTATCGGCTTCAAAAATCAGGAAACTGTCATCAAAATTGTAGTACCCTTTTTTCTTTAAATTTAAATCGATTCTTAATCGTTCCAATTTCATACTATTAAGATCAAAACGCATTCCTTTTTCAATCGGAGATGTTTTTACCATTTCTTTTATTTCTCCAAAGATTGGGGCAGGCAGGGAATCCAATTGATAGGTTTCCATAAGATAGGGTGCTTGAAGTTCCACCGTATAGGTAATGGAAGCTTTTTGTTCGGTTTCTTCGAAATCAGAGTCAGCCCGGCTGTAGAAAAAACCCCTGTTTTCCAATCGATTCAACAACAAATCTTCCACTTCAAAAGCTTCAACATCGGATTGATAAACTGGTTCTTCACCAAATTTTTTATAAAGCCAACGGTTGATAAATCCTGGTTTTTCTTTTTGATTTTTATAATAGTAATATAATCCAGGATACGTGCCTAGAAACTTTGTGTTTGGTTCTGGCAGCAAAACCGTTTCGAGGTCTTTTGTTAAACCGGCTTCATTGTCGATGACAGAATCCGATTTTATAGTTAAAGTTGCACCTGTATATAAACGCTCCTCTTCAGGAATGTATTTGGAGATACTGCATGAATAGAGACTTCCAACGAGGACAAGTAATAGGGATATATATTTTATAAAAAGTTTCAATCTTTAATTTTTTTTGCTTTTGGCTTTTATTGTTTTTTCTCCTCAATGCTTTGATCGGTGGCTGCTTCCTTGGCTTTTTGTGCATCTTCGGCAGCCTTTTTTTCTGCCTCCAATTGTTTTTCCTTTTTAGTGGATGATTTCACCAATGCGTCCCACAGTTGGCTGAATTTATTGAATTCCTGGGTAAAAATAATAGCAATCCCACTAACGATGGTTTGTCCATCAATCACATTTTCAAATTCGTTCCTTTGGAAACCTTTAATTCTATAACGACCATTTTCCGTAAGGATATACTCAATGCTCACATTTCCGATAATGGGCGTTTCTTCTCCAGTAGAACTGCTGCCTTGAACATCTACTTCGCTCCCCACGCTAACAATCAGTCGATCATTCAACAATTTTTTCTGGGCGGCAATATCCAATTGCGTTCTCTCTTGTGTGGAAGTGCCTTGATAATCTGTAAAACTGTCCAAACCAAAATTGAGATCAAACCCAGAATTGCCCAATAATTTATCGGAAAACACATTGAGTTGGTCCGCAACAGCATCATTCAGATTATCCCTTGCAATGTTAGCCACACCACCAGCGCTGCCGTCACTGCCAGGGTCTGGATAAAAACGATTCAATACCAAAAGCGAAAATACCTGTCTGTTCAGTTCATCTTCCTGTTGGTTGAGTTGTTGTACCCTTCCATATACTTGACCTCCTACTGCACCTTGTTCGTCTTCTGGCATATCGAGATTGAAATTGATTTTTGGTTCCATCAACTGGCCATCAATATTGAGATAGACATAAAATGGCAATACCTGCCTAAATTTCCCTATAGTTGATATGTCTTCTTCAGAAAACACAGGAGCCATCAATGATGAGGCAGAAGTTTCGACTTTGTACAAAGCCTTGATATTCAATTTGGCATCAAATGGATCGCCTGACCACGTCACACGACTCCCGGAAACAATGTCGAATTTTCGATTGACCAGACTATAAAGGTTCAATTCATAATGCCCATCTTGCACTTCATATACACCCGATAGGGACAAATTGCCGTTGGGATACATGTTAAAGTTCAAATCACCTTCCCCAGACACCTTAAAATTATCCCCTGTTTCTTCATTTATCACTATGGTTACAGCAGCAGATTTGCCTATTTGTAAATATGCAGAAATATCGAAACCCTTTATTGTTGCAGTTACTTCTTCCGATCTGGTTAGGATGGCGTCAGGATTTTCTCGGTTTACAAAAATGACCACACCGTCTCGTTCTTCAACATTTACTTTGCCTGATGGCATCACATATGTGATATCTGTATCTGAACCGACTGTAAGATTCATATCAATAATCGGAATTTGTAAATCTCCCTTTATTTCGGCAATAGCATCGAAAGTTGCCTTTCCATAGAGAAAATCATTATCTTCTTTGGTAGCATTTATCACTTGAAATTTATTAGCTTTCACCTTCAAATCAAAGGTTGGATTGATAAATGATTCCGTTCCTATGTTGCCAGACATTACCATCGTATTTTGGTTTTCATCGAGAATAGTGAAATTATCCATGTACAATCCGTCGTTGTTGACACTTAAATTTTCATTTGCTAGTGTGAATGCAGCGTTAAACATTCTTATTTTAAAATCAGCATCGTTAAAGTTCAAATTACCTTCATATTGAGGTGCTGCAGGGGTACCGGTCAATTTAAAATTTCCGGAAAAACTACCATCGGTTTCCGTGATTTCGCCCTGAGAAAATCCTGTCATGGCTTTCATGTTGAATTGATTGATATCCAAATTCAAATCCAATTTTGCACCGGCTTCATTTGCTATGTATCCGCCTTTTAAATCCAAATCGATTTCTCCACCTTTCATTTCGGCATTGAAGTCATAATTGTTCCCACCCAATGATTTGGCATCGAGACTCAAGGTGCCCATATCCACTTGCATAAACCCCAATTGCCTAATATCCAAATCCGCTACAATACCAGTTTCCGCAAATGGTTCTTCGAGGATAAAATTACCATTGAGATTTCCGGTTGCCAGTTTAGCATTAGGATTCAAATAGCTTAAAAATTCACTCAATTCAAAATTCTCAAAATCAATGGCAATATGGTCTTTGGTAATTGAAGCTAATTTATCTGTAATCTCTACGGATTGGTCACCTTTGCTAAAACGAAAATCATTAAATACCAATTTGTTTGGGGTATAAATGATTTCATTGGTTTCTAACGTATTCCATGGGGTTTTGTTAAGGATCAAATCTGTCGGTATCACAGTGAAACGCAAACGGTCGCGACTACCAGTGATTTTGCTCAAGATTTGAATCATTTTTTCTTCTTCATGAAAAGCGATGAAATCCAGTGACAATTCATTATTTGCTTGATTGCCTTTTATAATTGTTTTTTTAATGTTTATCGGTCCCGCTTTAATTTCATTGAAGCCAAGATCAAATATGAACTTGTCCTTGTCCGTATCCATCGAAAATGCCAAACTATCAAGCTCATAACCGCTATAATTGATATGAGGTGCCGTTATATCTGCTTTTAACTGGCGCTCCGCTTCATTAAAATCGACCGCAATTTTTACTGTATCCAGATCTTTTACATTGACCAAGAACACTTCATTTAGAATTGGTGCTTGAATGATCTTGCCGCGCAATTTTAAATTTACCGGATTGGTAATGCTATCCGGAACTTTCTCATCTCGGTAGAAATAACTAAAGACATGACGCTGCAGGGCTTTACTGAAGGTTAGCGGGTCTGCATTGGATTGCAACAACACATCTACCAATTTATTTTTTATCGAAACAGAAGTGGTGTCCTTTCTAACGTGAGCCAAGGCGTTTAAATCGCCGATCAAATAAGTTTTGTTGTCGTAAACTACAACACCTTCGTCCACAATGGCAGCGATGTCATAATTGGTGGCATCGCCTTTAAAATCGGCATATATTTTCATCCCTGTTTTTACGTTCCGTTGCATCAGCCCCAAAGCTTTTAAATCTGCACCGATGATATCCAGCTCTATATTGGCTTCTGGAGCCACGGAATCGAGAATAACGGTGGCATATAAATCCATGTTGAGGTTGTAATCCTTGTATTTCGAAGTGACTTTTCCATGGCCATCCTTGATATCGCCAACCAATTTCAAATCTTTAATGTCGTAATTGTTGAATTTAAAACTGGAAATATTCGCCTCGACATTGGCATCGAGATTATTGATGGTTTTACCTTTTCCAGTTGCTTCTAAGGTAAGACTAATGGCTCCTAACTTTTCATTTTGAAACAATTCGTTCAGTTTATAGTTTTCGATGTTAAGGTCGGCATCAAATTCCAAGGTGCTTCCATTTTTAAAATGTCCGTCGATAGAGGCCAAACCTTGGGAAGTGGTCAATGTTGCATTGGTATAAATATCATTTAAATTACCTTTTAGGTTTCCGGATAATTTGACATCCACCGGAAGATTTACCCCAAGCTCCTTTTCATCCACAAATTGAACGATATCGGAGCGTTTTGTAACGACTGAAAAGTTAGGAATGTCAAATTGAAGATTATCTACATCTGTGGCATTTTGAAGTCTCCCATTTGCTGAAACGTGTGTGTTTGCCCAATTGGCGGTCATATTGGCAATGTTGACATCTGAAATATAACCGTTGGCCTTTGCGTTTCCGGTGAGCAAATGTTTGCTTAAGGTTTTGAGGTACGGGTTTTTTTTCAGTTCAGGTTGAATGAGGAACACATCATTTAAGGATACTCGATAGGTTGGAATATTAACGTTGATCTTTGCTTTTTCCGGTGCTTCTATCAATGCTGAAAGTTTAGGATAGTCCAATCGAAAATCGGCCTGTAATCTATTATTGTTTAAGGCGGTACTTAAATCGGAAATTTTTAAGGTATTGTCATTCGCATTGAAGTTGAAGCTCAATTCCTTTAAATCAATCCCGGAAATTTCCTTGAAAGTTGAATTTTCAATGTGCATTTCTGCGGTTTTGTCCTTCAGGTTGATATTTTCTGCCTGCAGGTTCAAATCTGTCAATACAATCGCATTCGGATTGAAACTTCCTTTTTTTGCCTGTTCATTGCGAACAAAATAGCTGAAATTATTTTTTTGGAAATCAATGGAGCCAATTGCCAATCTCAATTCTGGCCATTCAAAGGTTTGGATGTCCTGTTTGATGTCTTGAGTCACTTCCACCAATTTTTGGGTCACCGCATTGGTTTCTGTTTCGGTCCTTAGGACTATGGACGAATTTTTCAGATTGAATTCGCTGATTTCAAAATTGTTATTGGCGAAATCTGCCTGTTGTATTTCAGCATACAAATCTTTGAAATCGAGTTCGGCTGCAATACGGTCTTCATACGATTGATAATCTACATAAACATCGGTGAGTGTTAATTTCTCAACACTTAAGGAAGGTAAGGGTACAGGTTCCGCATTTGGGTCAAAGGGTATTGGCTTTTGGATGAATTTGATGTTCGAATTTGTAACCTGAAGTTCAGATGCCCCAAAAACCATGTGTTCCAAGTCGGTTTTTTCCATATTTATATGAAGCTCTCCAACTTTAAAACGACTTTCAACCCCTAAAACTGCATCATCATACACAACATCCACACCCTTAAAATCGAGTTTGCCCAATAAGACCTTCAGGGGAGCGGCCGTGGAATCTGTTTGAACAGTGGTGGTATCCACAGTAACGAAAGCATCAATTAAAAACTGAAAATTATAACCATTAATTGTATCTTTTCTGATGATGTTGGCGCGAACACCTTCCCACTCCAACGCATCCACCCCAATACCTTCGCCTTTTATCATTGCCCATAGAGGAATATTGGCTTCTAGGGATTTCGAATAGATTAAAGTATCTTTTGATTTGTCTTCGAGATACAATCCTTCAACTTGAAGATTGCCATCAAATGTTAGAAATAAGCGATCGATTTCAGCTTTTGTGTTTGTTTTGTTTGAAATGTGAGATACCACTTTGTTGACAATAATTCCTTGTCCCCAAGGGCTTCTAATGAACAAAATCAAGAGCGCGAAGAATATAATAATCCCTAAAATAATTCGGGCAATAATTCTCAAAGCCCTATATTTTCTCCTTGAAGGATTTTTAGTATTGTTTTTGTTCTCTTTCAACAATGTTGATGAATTAGTTACAAATTTATCATATTATTATGCGAATTTATTGATGATTTCGAGTTTATTAATATCCCATTCACTCATTTGGCGATGAGGATAAGGTCAATTTTTGATTGGGATGAGTTAATGCAATGCATATATGTACTTTATATTTGCCGTGAATGTAAGCTATTATTATAATTGACACTAATAGCATACTTTAATTCAGTCCGAATCCATGATGGGTTCGTACATATTACTAATAACCATTTAAAAACTAATATTATGAAATTTAAAAAATTAAGTATTGCATTGATTGTTGTAATGATGTCTTCTATCGCGTTAACTTCTTGTAAAGATGATAAGAAAGAAGCTGAGATGATGGAAAAGGAAAGAATGGAAATGGAAGCCGCACAAGAACAGGAGCAAATGGAAATGAAGGCCAAAGAGGACGCCATGATGGAAGAAGCGAGGGCTAACAGTATTGCAGGCATGGCGATGAATAATAATGATCTCTCCACATTGGTCAGTGCGTTACAATCTGCAGATTTGGCAACCATGCTTTCTGAGCCTGGAAATTACACTGTATTTGCACCATCGAATGATGCATTTGCTAAATTGCCTAAAGCAACCCTTGATGGATTAATGATGGCTGAGAATAAGGAGAAGCTGACTAATGTACTTCAGTATCATGTTGTTTCTGGTAAAGTCACTTCAGATCAGTTGGCAGCCGCAATAAAAGATGCCAAGGGGAACTATAAGTTCAAAACGGTAGCCGGCACTGAATTGACAGCGAGCATGACAGGCGATAAAATCTTTATCACGGATGGAACTGGCAAAAAAGCTCAGGTCGTTGTAGCTAATCAAGAAGCTTCTAACGGTGTGGTACATGTTATTGACGCTGTTTTGATGGCGAAAAAATAAAATAACATCAGCACTTATTGACCACTAATTTAGTGGGGTTAAAATTATAAAAACCAAAAAACCCGTACAATGTGTTCGGGTTTTTTTATGTCATAGTGCATATGCAAAAAATTCTGATCTTTCACACTTAATTTTTTTTAGTTCTTAACTCCGGGCTGTAAAATCTTATAACCAGTCTTGTCTTTTTCAGCAGTAACCATGTCCTTTACTTCTTTGAGCAAAGCTTTCGAATCGTAAATGATACCATCTTTGATGGTGTACTTTACTCCTCCTTCACGAATAACTGCATTGTCGTCTGTCAATTTTATGGCTCCTGTTCCATACAATACTTTTAAATTTGCAAGTGGATTGGCATCAACCACAACAAAATCCGCAAGCTTGCCAATAGAGACAGATCCTATTTTGTCATCCATACCCAATGCTTCTGCACCGTTTAAAGTCGCAGAACGAATCACTTCCAAAGGATGAAAGCCTGCTTCGCGAAGTAATTCCAGTTCACGGATAAATGCAAAGCCATAAAGCTGAAATATGAATCCAGAATCAGAGCCTGCGGTCACTCTACCTCCTCTGTTTTTGTATTCATTGATAAAGGTCATCCAAAGTTGAAAATTCTCTCTCCAAGCAACTTCTTGTTCTGTGCCCCAATCATGCCAGTAACTGCCATGCGATATCTTACTAGGTTGATAGAAATCCCAAAGAGAAGGCAAGGTATATTCCTCATGCCATTCGGCACGTCTGGCGCGATGTAGATCCCGGCTTGCTTCATAAATATTGAAAGTAGGGTCCATTGTGAAATCAAGGTCCAACAATTCCGTCATTACTTTTTCCCAGTGTTCTGAATAGGGTTTTGCAGCTTGTGCCCATAGTTTTCCTGCATTTTCAAAGCGATGTTGCTCATTCTGATAATTATAATTCAAAGGATAATTCTGTACTGTGCGATCATCAAAAAGTGCTTCTGGAAGTCCGTACCAATGCTCCATAGAGGTTAATCCACTTCTGGCGGAATTCATAACGTTCCATCTCGCAACGCTCAATTGTGAATGGTGGCAGGCAGAACCCAAGCCCAATTTTTTGTTCTCGTCCAACGCGGCTGCCATGATTTCTGGCTCTGCTCCAAAAAACTTAATGCCGTCCGCTCCTTGTTTGGCATTTTCTCGTACCCATGTTCTTGCTTGCTCAGGCGTAGAAATTGGAATATCATTAAGGGCATTGAATTTGGCACTGGTTTGACCAAAAGCCGTATAGCTAAAGATGCGTGGGGCAACTATTTCGTTCTTTGAACTTTTAAGTTTCAAGTCTAAAGACCAATCAGGGCTTCTTCCTCCAACTTCCCGAACCGTCGTGACACCATGTGCCATCCAAAGCTTAAAAACATAATCGGGCTCCGTGCCTTGTGATTCACCTCCGATATGGGCATGCATATCTATAAAACCGGGCATTAGGTACATGCCATTACAATCTAATTCTTTACCACCAGTTTGGAGTTTGGGCCTTTTGGATTCGTCAATCGGTACGCCGTCATAACCCACCACCTGAATCTTTTTGATGATATTTTTCTCAACCACAATATCTATAGGTCCTTGTGGAGGAGCTCCATTGCCATTTACTAACATGACGCCTCTAATAATCAATTGCGAATATGGCCCGTCACCTTCTGCGGATTGTGAAAACATTTGGCACATACCGATAAGGAGTAAGGATAGGATTATAAAGAAGGATTTTGTATTCATAAAATTGTTGGATTAGTTATATCTATAATCCCATAAATATAGATAAAAAATATATTTCCAACTTCATGATAACTATCATTTTGAAAACAGCCCGTTGTCCGAAAGAAGATCCCTTTTGTCAAAATATCGTGTTATGAAGGCGCAAGAATATTTGAGTATAATTGCCCAATCATTGGCTATATGGGTATAGCTTTTTGGACTGTATGTTGCATGTTGTGTTTTATAAGACGCTGATTAACGTCATGTGACTTTCCTACATAATATGAATCTTTGGATTTACTGTAAAGACTATATAAACAATGTTCCATAATCTATATTACCAAAAAACCCGAACAATTTGTTCGGGCTTTTAATGGTGGTACCTCCAGCTCCGAGGCTTCGGAGGAACCAGGGAAAGGTTTATCGTTTGGCAAGAATGTCTTTCAATATGTTCGGATCCTCGATAATTTTTAATATGAATTTCTTGTTCTTCATCCTCTTGATGAACTTTTCAAGATAAAGCGCGTCAGCCTTATTGGCACAGGTATGACAGATTGCAATTTCCCAGTCGGAGGCTATTTTAGTAAAGCTTTTCGGATTATATATGTGCGCAATGTGCTTGTGCAAGCGCTCACTGACATTGTGGGATTCGCCAACATAGAAAGAATCCTTAGATTTACTATATATAATATAAAAAAAATGTTCCATAGTTATAAAACCAAAAAACCCGAACAATTTGTTCGGGCTTTTAATGGTGGTACCTCCAGGAATCGAACCAGGGACACAAGGATTTTCAGTCCTTTGCTCTACCAACTGAGCTAAGGTACCAGTCACTCAAATGAGGATGCAAATATATATTCATTTTTATTATTCACAA
>JBGTDZ010000103.1:0-4717 GCA_041748055.1 Aquaticitalea sp. | reverse complement strand
AAGATTTTGAAAAGGCAAAATCCATTGTACAATTGATGGCGCAAAACTTTAAGGTATTAGGCGAATATAAAAAAGCAAGATTATGATTCAACCATCCAAACGATTAGATAACGTTGAGGAATACTACTTTTCGAAGAAGTTGAAAGAAGTCAACCTGCTTAAAGCTCATGGCAAATCCATCATCAATTTGGGGATTGGCAGTCCGGACATGCCACCTTCGCCACGGGTGCTGGAAGTATTGAAAGAGAGTTTGAACGATACTTCAGCTCACAAATATCAAAGTTATGTTGGTTTGCCAGAATTAAGGGAAGCGATGGCGGCATTTTATAAGGAAAATTATGGGGTCTCATTAAGTCCGTTAAGAGAAATTCTTCCGTTGATGGGAAGTAAGGAAGGTATTATGCACATTTCCATGGCATTTTTGAATGAAGGCGATGAAGTGTTGATACCCAATCCTGGATATCCAACCTATGCATCGGTAACAAAACTTTTGAATGCCAAACCGCGCTATTATGATTTGATTGCACGCAATGGTTACGAACCCAATTTCTTGGCATTGGAAAAATTGAATCTGGAAAAAGTGAAACTCATGTGGGTCAATTATCCGCATATGCCAACAGGAGCGATGGCCTCCAATAAAGCATTTGAAGATATCATTGCATTTGCAAAGCGGCACAACATTTTGGTGGTCAACGACAATCCGTACAGTTTTGTACTGAACGATTTTCCAAGAAGCATTTTGAAATATCCAGAAGCAAAAGAATATTGTTTGGAGTTGAATTCCCTAAGCAAAACCTTTAATATGGCCGGTTGGAGAGTTGGTATGGTTGTAGGAAAAGTGGAGTATATCGATGCCATTCTCAAAGTAAAGAGCAATATGGATTCCGGTATGTTTTACGGTATCCAGAAAGGGGCAATCGAGGCATTGAAAAGCTCCAAAATGTGGTACACAAGTTTGAACAGTGTTTATGAAGAACGACGAAAGCTCGCTTGGCAATTGGCAGATGCCTTAAAATGCAGATACAATAAAAATACTGCCGGAATGTTTGTTTGGGCAAAGTTGCCACAAAATACAGATGCTGAAAAATTTATTGACCAATTATTAAAGAAAAAATCCATTTTTGTGGCGCCAGGAACCATTTTTGGTTCAAAAGGTGAAGGTTATATCAGACTTTCCTTGTGTGCTTCGACTGAAGATTTTCATGAGGCGATAGCGAGAATAATATAGTTAATGGTTCTTTCCTTTGAAAAGAATCTTACGGAAGAAGATAGCAATGAAAAATATATACATAATAGGGGTTGGATTGATTGGAGGAAGTTTTGCGCTCGATATTAAGAGCCTTTATCCGAATGCCAAGGTGTTTGGCATAGACCATAATGATGCTCATTTGGATGAAGCAATTACTTTGAAATTGATAGATGCAAAAGCCACCTATGATGATTTGCAAGATGCGGAATTGGTTATTCTGGCGATTCCCGTGGATTCAGCGGTGGAATTATTGCCAATAGTTTTGGATTCAATTTCTGACCAAACCTTGGTAATGGACGTTGGATCTACCAAGCTCCCAATTTGCAGTTCGGTTGACAGCCATTCAAGGAGGCGTAATTTTTTGGCAACACATCCCATCGCTGGAACAGAGTTCTCTGGCCCCACAGCAGCCATTTATAAACTGTACCAAAACAAAACGATAATTATTACTGAAGTGGAGAAAACAGCTTTTAAGCTACAGGAAAAAGCACTTAAATTGTTTTCAGAATTGGGCATGCGCATCCGGTACATGCATCCAGAAGCACATGATAAACATATCGCATATGTGTCACACTTGTCCCATATCAGTGCTTTTATGCTTGGGAAAACCGTCATAGAAAAGGAAAAAAACGAACGCGATATTTTTGATATGGCGGGCAGTGGATTTGCAAGTACGGTCCGATTGGCAAAAAGTTCTCCAGCCATGTGGACACCAATTTTTAAACAAAATAAAGATAATGTCATTGAAACTTTGGAAGAATACATAAGTAATTTGACTTATTTTAAAGAGATGATGAAAACTGATAATTTTGAAGCGATTTTTAATGAAATGCAAAACACAAATCATATAAAAGATATATTAAGCGGAATACAATAACATCAAATTCCAAAAAATTCAAGCTCTAAATTTCAATTTACGCATTGGAGATTTGGGACTAGGAATTTGGAATTTAAATCTGGAATTATAAAAAGTTATGGAAAACAAAAAAGAATTAAGGACATGGTTGGATGATTTAAAACTGAACCATCCATTAGTGATTGCAGGACCATGCAGCGCCGAGACCGAAACGCAAGTGTTGAACATAGCACATCAGCTAAAAGATACTGATGTCAACTTTTACCGAGCTGGGATTTGGAAACCACGTACACGCCCAGGAATGTTTGAAGGTGTAGGTGCTTTGGGACTAAAATGGCTCCAAAAAGTCAAATCTGAAACAGGCATGAAAACCGCCACGGAAGTTGCCAATAGGGCCCATGTAGAGTTGGCTTTGGAGCACGACATCGATTTGCTTTGGATAGGCGCACGTTCCACTGTGAGTCCATTTATCGTGCAAGAAATTGCAGATGCTCTAAAGGGGACTGATAAAATCGTCTTGGTAAAAAACCCTGTGAATCCCGATTTACCGTTGTGGTTGGGAGCTATTGAGCGTTTGGCAACTGCAGATATAATGAAATTGGGTGCCATACACAGAGGATTTTCTACTTATGAAAAATCAAAGTACAGAAACAATCCAGAATGGCAGTTGGCGATCGAACTTCAAACTAAGTTTCCTGACTTGCCATTGATTAACGACCCATCGCACATTACGGGAAAACGCGACATGATATTTGATGTATCACAAACGGCTTTGGACTTGAATTTTGACGGATTGATGATTGAAACCCATTTTGACCCTGATAATGCATGGAGCGACGCAGCACAGCAGGTAACGCCTGCAGCGTTGGTTCAGATTATGAAAGATTTGAAAATAAGAAAAGAATCAGATCCTGAAATGGAATACAATTCCAGTTTGAATAATTTGAGGGCAAAAATTGATGTGGTTGATAACCAAATAATTGATTTGTTGGGTAAGCGAATGAAAGTGGCCGATGGTATCGGCTTATTGAAAAAGCAAAAAAATGTGGCCGTACTTCAAAGCAAACGTTGGAACGAGATTTTGGGAAAAATGGTTTTGGAAGGTGAAGAGCAAGGTTTAAGTGAGGAGTTTATCCTAAAATTGTTCAAAGCGATCCATCAGGAGTCGATTAATCATCAGGAAAAAGTGATCAATGGATAAAAAAAAAGGCCTCCCACGGAGGCTTTTTTATTTTATGATTTTTGTCGTTTAAAAATATATCGCGTAATAAAAATACCTTGTCCATCGTCTTTGCCACTATCGCTTTCCACGGCACTGGTTATAAATGCCAATTCCCAACCTTCCTCGACCATCATATTGATTTTTGAACCCATTACAGCATCATTTGCCGCAATATTTTGAAAACGGATGCCCCCAATATTATAAAAGTTGAGAAGTTTGGTTTCCTCAAAGTTTTTTAGTCTTATCTCACTTCTATCAGATTTGTTTCTCTCATCATCTTCTTCGGTCCTGCTTGAAGTAAAGTCTTTATAATTTCGATTTTCAGAGGCTGATACAATGCGAGATCGTCCCAATCCACTTGGTACAATTGATTCTACACTAGTAATGACTTTGTACTCTATTTGAGCATTTAAGTTGGCAAATGTCATTAATCCCACTGCCAACCCTATTCCTAATTTTTTCATGTTGTTGATTTTTAAAAAATTTACACTTCGGTTATACTTAATCTAGACTTAAAAATCGTTATTTTGTTACCGTAAAATGATAAAATGACTGGAACTGTATATAAATCCACCGGAAGTTGGTACACTGTGAAGACAGATTTTGGTGCAACTTATGAATGCCGTATCAAAGGTAAATTCAGGTTAGAGGATATAAAGAGCACCAACCCAATTGCTGTTGGTGATGTAGTGGATTTTGATCTGGAGACTGACAATGACTTAATTACAGGCATCATCAATCAAATCCATGATCGAAAAAACTATATCGTGAGAAAATCGGTCAATCTTTCAAAACAGACACATATTATTGCTTCCAATATAGATCAGGTTTTTTTGCTGATTACCATAAACAATCCCCCGACCCTGACCACATTTATTGACCGATTTCTGGTTTCTACCCAAGCTTATGCCATCAAGACGGTTTTGCTCTTCAATAAGGTGGATACTTATGATGACGACACACTTAATGAAGTGAAATATTTGGCACATACCTATCGAAAAGTGGGCTATGAGTGCATTGGGATTTCTGCTGCTACAGGAAAAAACGTTGATAAAGTGAAAATGATGATGTTGGATAAGGTAAGCATGTTTGCAGGCCATTCAGGTGTTGGAAAATCGACCTTGGTCAATGCCATTGAACCTGGATTGGAGCTAAAAACCAAGGAAATCTCCATCCAACATAGCCAAGGGCAGCATACCACAACCTTTGCAGAAATGTTCGATCTAAATTTTGGAGCTAAGATAATAGACACCCCAGGGATCAAAGGTTTTGGGATTGTAGATATGGACAAGGAGGAAATCGGTGATTATTTCCCAGAATTTTTTGCCTTAAAGCAAGATTGCAAATTCAATAATTGTTTGCATGTTGAAGAGCCAAAATGCGCTGTCAA
>JBGTDZ010000102.1:0-6932 GCA_041748055.1 Aquaticitalea sp. | reverse complement strand
AGCCGTTGGTGCCCTCGAGCCTCACGTAGATGGACTGGGGATTGGAGGTGTTGGTATAGTTGCCAACGTTCACTATCGCACCGGTGCCGCCATCGGCGTCCGTCTGTGTGAGGTGGTAGGTCAAGGTGTGCTGCAATGGGTCCTGGGCGCCCAGTACCTCGCCATTCTTGGTCGTAAGGTCGAACTGCACCGTGCCGTCGATGTTGGTGTCGCAGATGACATGGTCTGATATCTCAAGCGGGACAACCGGGGTCGGCAAAACATTTAAAACTTGCGTACTGAGTGAAGGGCATATTCCAGATGTGTTGTAAACAATAATATATGACGCTCCAGGGGTTGCACCAGTTACCGTTCCAGTACTTGAATCCACAATGGCTCCATCCGTTGGTGTAGAATTAAAAGAAAACATACCACCCAATGTTCCATTTATGGTTGCTGTTCCACCATCACAAGTTGGAGCCATAGTGAAATTGGCATCATCATTTACAATCACGGTAACCATTTGTGTGCTACTTGCTGGACATGTACCGGTAGTCGTATATTCTATGGTATAAGTAGTTGCGGAGATTCCTCCGGTTATCGTTCCTGTTGATGCATTAATCACAGCTGTATCAGTTGGAGATGGATTAAAAGTAAAGGTTCCTCCATCTGTTCCCGTGATTATAGCTGTAGCGCCATCACAAGTTGGTGTCAACGTAAATGATGCATCATCCACAGGTATTACAGTAAAAGTTTGAATGTTACTATTTGGACATACTCCGGAAGTGATATATTCTATAGAGTAAGACGCCCCTGATGTGCCACCAGTAACTGTTCCAGTTGCAGTATCAATCACTGCAGAATCAGTGGGCGCAGGATTAAAAACAAACATCCCTCCGCCACTTCCTGAAATTGTTGCTGTTGCACCATCACATGTAGGAGAAAATGTAAAACTCGCGTCATCAATATTAAGTACTGAAAATATTTGACTCGCCGTAACAGGACAACTTCCCCCTGTAGAATATTCTACTGTGTAGGATACTCCAAATGTACCTCCTGTCACCGTTCCTGATGCTGAATCTATGATGGCTGAATCTGTTGGTACGGGATTAAATGTAAAAAAGCCTCCCAAGGTACCGGTAATTGTAGCCGTTGCACCATCGCAAGTTGGAGACATTGCAAAGGATGGATCATCCGATGGATCCACCACCAAATTAAAAAGTGGAAGTGGTGACACGTTATTACATAATTGGTCTCCCACTCTTTCTATTCTTATATAAATAGGTTGTGGATTTGATATATTCGTATATGGACTTGTTAATGCACCTGTACTAGTATCTGCATTTGCAAAAGAAGAATAATATGTTACAGTAAAATCAGAGGCTGGTTGAGCTCCCAAAATTCCTGATGTTTGACTTTCTAAATCAAATTCCGAAAAATCATCATTGGAAATATCATCACAAACTTCTAAGTCTGCAACTGGATTTATGGTAGGTTGCGATGTGATGTTCAATGTAAATGTTTCTATTTCATAACATCCAGAGGTCAGATATTCTATTCTAACATAAATTGTCTGACCATTTGTACCGTTATATGTATTCGCTGTCCCAATGGCTGAGGCATCATTTTCTGCATCCGCTTGAGTTTCATGGTACGTCACTATAAAATCTGGTGGCGCAGGGGATAGTGCAAGAACGATTGGTGTATTTTGCGTTAAATCAAAAATATAAGGTGGTGCACCTGGATTGCACAAAAATAAATTGTTTGGAGTAGCGGGTATAATCTCTGGCAACACATCGATACATACTTCTTCTGTATACTCACAACCAAAATCATCGGTGACTCGATACGTATAGCAAAACTGCCCTGCTGATGGTGGCGCAACTGTAATCGTATTTCCAGTTGTATTGGTTATGGTCGGATCTGAATCCCAAGATTCTGAAGTAATCACAGGCGTAAAAGATAATTCTGGAGGTTGAATATTAGGATCAAAATCAAGTCCCCAAGAAAAAATATACCCATTATCTACAGCCAAATTATCAACAACCCTAATGCACCAATTACCATTAAGAGGGCTTCCAACTAAGTTAGAAAAAGATTGAACCGGCAAATAAGTTCCAGGCACGATAGAAAAATTAGGAGGATTGCTGCCCGCCACAACTGTTGGTCCGTTAACGAGCAACTGCGTTCCTGTCATAGAAAAACAATAATCAGCCCCTACCCCTGGAGCATTGGTATCATCATCGTTTGCACCTCCAAGATAAGTACCATCACCTCCTGGAAAGGCTTTTAAAATTGCTTGCTGACCATTTGGACTGATAATAGTAATTTGTAAATCCCCTAAATAGGAATGCTCCATATTAAGACAGATATTGGTCAATTGGTTGGGGTCTGTCAATGTTTGACTTGATTCAAAACAATCCACCGTTATACAAGTTGAATAGACTGCCCCACTTCCGTCTGGCAAATAGGTTGTACCACTAACTGGTGGTGTGCAATCATTAATAAATTCTACAGGTGTAACTATTCCAGTAATGGTTGTGGACTCTTCATAACATAAGGTTGTCTGTGCCGCTTGGGTACCCGTAAAATCTGGTTCACTACCCACTTGAATGACTTGATTGATTAAATTGGTATTGGTACATCCAAGAGGATTAGTATCTGTGATGTTCAAATTAACAATATAAACGCCAGGGTTTGGATATGAGAAAGTTGCCGATTGACCAGAGACTGTATTGCCATCACCTAAGTTCCATTCATAGGTAGCTCCTGTGCCACTTGCAGAAAATGTTCCACTTCCACTTAATGTAATTGGGTCATCAGGGCAGACTCGTATATATCCGTCCCCGTTTGGTGCTGGAGATGCACTATCCAACTGAGAATTTATAGTTTGGCAAGGTGTAAGACAGGATATTGTAGCTGCCCAACCAGAACCAGTGTTTGCTCCATCGGAGACAAATTCTATTGTCAAACATCCACTAGGATTATTATCCTGAGTGGCACTGACAAATCCCGGATTTCCCGCAGCACCACCGGAAAAGGTTCCAAATGCATTGGCAGCAGTACTATCTCCATCATAAATTGTCATCAAATCTGCATTAATCTGAGTGCTAAATGCAGTGAAATTTAGCTGAATCAATTGTCCAGCATTTTCGGGACAGATTGTCAAAACAAAACTTTGATTGCTCGAATAATTCCCAGAAATGCCACCAGAATCATAAAACACTCCCGAACATTGATTGACAGTAGCGTTTTGCATCAGTACATCTTGGGAAAAAGCAACAATTGAATTTAATAAAAATAAAAAGAGGTTAATATTTTTCATTATTATATATTTTGTTTACTGATGTTGGGATTTGATGATTATATAATAATTTGTATTGTCCACTTTGTACATGGAGGCACCTGTTCCATAAAAATTAAATTCATATTTTAAGGGATTAAAATCCTTTGGCCTGAAATTTATATCTCTGGTCAAATTACTTACATAGTTATCAAACAAGGGAACGGCAGACAATAATGGGCAAGATTTTACTTCTACATTATTAAATTGTCTAATTTCCACTCTATTTCTTAGAATGTTCTTAATATCCTTAACGCGTTGTGGACGATCAAGTATTTCCTTTTGCAGACTCTCACCATAAACTTCTTGCATCTTTGCCCATTCCGCAGCTATAAAAGGTGCATTGACATTATCATTATATGTGACAATGGTAAGTGGTTGTTGGTAAGTTTTGGCTTGTGATTTTACGTTCTGATAAGCAAAAATGCTTACAGCGAATACAATTAAGATGTGTAGTTTCATTCCCATTACTGATTTTGTAGTTTTGTAAGGCGTGGAATTTATAAAATTTTTAAGAAATAAACTGTTAATTTGTCAATGAAATCAACAGATTAACATAATATAGATTTAACAATTCAAATAAAAAATTCCTACTTCTCCATTGAATATTTTTAATCCTTATCTTTGCAGCCTGTTTAATTTATAGCTCATTCAGTATTTATTATAATGAAACTTAAAAAAAATATAGAGGATTTTGATTCCTTAGGCGACAACCATATAGGGACATCTGTCAATACACCTATGCGCAAGGATGCATTTAAATTGACATCTGAAGAAAAAATTGACATCATCAAAGACGATGTGCGGCATATCATGGAAACATTGGGCCTTGATTTAAGTGATGATAGTTTGAACGGTACTCCCCTAAGAGTGGCAAAAATGTTTGTAAAAGAACTTTTTGCTGGATTGGACCCAAAGAAAAAACCGTCAGCATCCACTTTTGAAAATAAATATCAATATGGTGAAATGCTTGTCGAAAAAAACATAACCGTTTATTCTACCTGCGAGCATCATTTATTGCCTATTGTTGGTAAAGCACACGTGGCTTACATATCCAACGGAACAGTAGTAGGCCTATCCAAAATGAACCGAATCGTGGATTATTTTGCAAAGCGGCCACAAGTACAGGAACGTCTGACCATTCAAATTGTAAAGGAATTACAAGAAGTTTTAAATACAAAAGATGTGGCATGTGTTATTGACGCTAAACATTTGTGTGTGAATTCACGCGGCATAAGAGATGTTGATTGTAGCACCGTAACTTCAGAATTCGGGGGAAAATTCAAGGAAAAGGAAATGAAACGGGAGTTTTTGGATTACATTCAATTGAAAACTACTTTTTAAATTTCTTTAATCCACAAAACGAATAGTCTACAATGCATCTTTACAATACACAGCAGATCAACATCTACAATTCATTAAGCGGAGAAAAAGAAACGTTCGAACCCATACATGAAGGCTTTGTGGGCATGTATGTTTGTGGTCCCACTGTTTACAGTAATGTGCATTTGGGAAATGTGCGTACCTTTATGTCCTTTGACATGATTTTCCGCTATTTAAAGCATTTGGGTTATAAAGTTCGGTTTGTCAGAAACATTACCGACGCTGGCCATCTGGAAAATGATGCTGATGCTGGAGAAGACCGAATCGCCAAAAAAGCACGTTTGGAGGAAATCGAACCCATGGAAGTAGTACAACGCTATACGGTCGATTTTCACAACATTCTGAATACGTTTAATTTCTTGCCACCTAGCATAGAACCAACTGCAACCGGTCATATTATTGAACAAATCGAAATCATTAAAACCATTCTTGGCAAGGGATTAGCTTATGTAGTGAATGGTTCAGTGTATTTTGATGTTTTGAAATATAACGAAACCAATCAATATGGCATTTTAAGCAAGCGTAAGGTGGAAGATTTAATTCACAATACACGTGAGCTTGATGGTCAAAGCGACAAAAAAAATCCACAGGATTTTGCACTTTGGAAAAAAGCGGAACCGCAACACATTATGCGTTGGCCTTCACCATGGAGTGACGGTTTTCCAGGTTGGCATTTGGAATGTACGGCAATGAGCACCAAATATTTGGGAGATCATTTTGATATTCATGGTGGTGGTATGGACTTGAAATTCCCGCATCACGAATGCGAAATCGCCCAAAGTGAAGCATGCAACAATCAAACACCTGTCAACTATTGGATGCATGCCAATATGTTGATTATGAATGGCAAAAAAATGGCAAAATCGACTGGAAATTTCATTTTACCGAATGAAATTTTTTCTGGTGACAACGAGCATATCACGAAAGCTTATGCTCCAAGTGTCGCTCGATTCTTTATGTTACAAGCCCATTATAGAAGTGTTCTCGATTTTACCAATAGCGGACTTTTGGCAAGTGAAAAAGGGTTTTATCGTTTGATGGATGCCATCAATATGCTTGACGAATTAAAAACGGAAACAACTTCAACCTTTAATATTCCTGAATGGAAACAGGGCTGCTATGATGCCATGAACGACGATTTCAATTCGCCAATGGTCATCGCCAATTTGTTTGAAGCGGTAAAATTCATTAATCAAATAAAGGAAGGGAGTGCATCAATCACAAAAGATGATTTGGCCTTGCTCAAAAATACAATCCATAATTTCACGTTTGATATCCTGGGGATGGTCAACGTTACAAAAGCAGCTGAATCCACCACCGATAAACTATCTGCCGCAGTGGAATTATTGATTCAATTACGGCAAGAAGCGAGAGCAAATAGGGATTTTTCGCTGTCCGATAAAATTAGAGACGAACTGGCTTCAAAAGGAATTCAGTTGAATGATGGCAAGGAAGGAACAACATTCTCCACGAACTAGATGGTCCTGCAGTAGTTTGTTATAACGTAACCTCTTATTCTACTAAAAAACAAACGTCTGAAAAATTTACAGTAATTAACAAAACCTTTGAAAAAGATACTGACATATCCATTTTTACTAATTATCAAGGTTTACCAACTGTTTATTTCTCCATTGACACCAGCGAGCTGTAGATTTCATCCAACATGTTCACAATATTCAAAAGAAGCATTGGAAACACATGGTTTATTTTATGGTGGATGGTTGGCACTAAAACGGATATTTAGCTGTCATCCTTGGGGAGGAAGCGGAAATGATCCTGTACCAGAAAAGAAGGATATTTTATAATAACCATAATACTTAGTACAGTTCAAAATACTATATTTACCAATCTTAAACTAAACTAAATGCACTTTCTTAAATTTGTTTGGGATCCTTCAAAAGGGATTGACATCTTCGGTTTTTTTACTTTACATTACTACAGTATGATGTGGATAGTAGCCTTTATCCTAGGTTTCTTTATCATGAAACGTATCTATAAAAATGAAGGCCAAACGGATGAATCTTTAGATTCCATTTTCATCTATTCAGTTCTCGGAATCATGATTGGGGCTCGATTGGGACATGTTATTTTTTACCAGCCAGAACTTTTCAAAGAAGATTTTTTTAGTATTTTCTTACCGTTCAGCTTCAAGGGAGGTATGCACTTTACGGGTTTTCAAGGCTTGGCAAGTCATGGTGCCGCGATTGGGATGATTCTGTCGATGTAT
>JBGTDZ010000101.1:0-3795 GCA_041748055.1 Aquaticitalea sp. | reverse complement strand
ACTCAACCAATCGCTGCCTTGCAACAATAAAGCATACACGGCTTCTGTGGTAGCTTTGGTGGTACTCCAACTATTGGTCTGCTTGTTTTTTAGCAACCAGATTTTAAGGTTGTCGATTGTTGTGACATCTTTGTCAATTTCACCAAAAGCTTCAATCATCAAAGCCTGTGTTTCGATAGGTGCTTGATACCAATACCACGATGTTTTGTTTTCTTTCCAATACATGCCCAATTCGTCGTTGGTAATGCTGGTTTCCTTTAAGGATTTGAGGATTTTATCGGCTGTTGATTTGTCTTTTGCCCTATGAGAGACCAATGCCATCAAACCTTTTGCATACAACGGACGACTTAACCAATAGCTTCGGATTTGCGTCTGATAATACTCAATTATGGTTTTGACTTCCTTGCTCTTTTCAATTTCCGGGAAAAAGCTGCGCATGTATAGATAATGCAATTGCGTATAACTCAAGTGGTCTTTGCTCAAATCAACTTTGGAGTTGTATTTTTTAATGTTTTTATACTCTTGAACAAACTCGGCATCCAAATAATTGATGGCGTTTTGAATCATTGGCGTCTCAACGGAGCCTGTGTTGAGCGAAGTCGAAAGGCTCGACGAGACATTGAGTTGTTTCAAATGACCAAAACCGGTGATGATATGCTGGGTAATGTATCGATTGGATGGTCCGCCTTCAAACCAAGACCATGCGCCATTATTCATTTGGTTGTTTTGAAGTTTACGCTTTGCAGAAGCCAATTCGTTGTTCATTTTATTCATATCGAACAATAAAGCGATGCGTTTTTTCTGTTCCGTTTCGCTTTGCGCATCGCGCAACCAAGGCGTTTCTTGAATGAGAATTGATTTTAATTCCTCATTCTTTTCGAGATTGCTGATAAGTGCGTCTTGAGACGCCCATTGATTGAATACTTCCTGAATCCTTGGATTGCTGTTTGCAATATGACTTGCCAATGCATTCGCATAATAACGGCTAAAGGTTTGCTCATTACAATCATAAGGATATTCCATTAAATATGGCAAGGCTTGCACCGCATACCACGCCGGATTGGAAGTCATTTCTAAAGTGAGTTTATGATGTTTGAGCGTTGTTGAGGTGTGGGTTTTCAATTTGTCCAATGTGAAGGTTCTCGTCTCTTTACTACGAATCCACATAGGAAGCGTTTCTGTTACCAACATGCGGTTCGTCAACACAGGTAACGCATTTTGTTCGCCATCGCTAAAGTCACCTGCCTTGGCAACGATTTTGTATTGAACAGCATCAACATCATCAGGGATGGTTAAGTTCCAAGATACTTGGGTGTTGCCTTTGGAATCCACGGAAAAGGAAGCCCCATCCGACTTCCCCGAAGGGGGAGAATTGAGCAACTTTTCGGAAATGTCTTTTCCTGTTATGGCATCGGTCAATTCCAATTTTGCTGAACCCGATAATGATTTATCTGTTAGATTGGCGATTTTTGTACTGATTATTATTTGGTCGCCTTGTCTTAAAAAACGCGGTGCATTCGGGATGACCATCAATTCTTTTTGAGTCACGGTTTCCATTGACGTGGTAGCACTTTCCAAGGTTTTGGTGTGTGCCAAGAGTTGCAATTTCCATCTGGTCAAAGCTTCTGGAGTTGTGAAATTGAAACTTACATTGCCCTCTGTGTCCGTTTGCAATTGTGGATAGAAAAAGGCGGTTTCTTGAAGGTTTTTGCGGATTTGGATGTTGTTGAAAGATTTTTTTTGATCCTCTTCAAATTGTTTTTGTGACCGCAAATCAGCATCTATATCTCTTGGTTTTTTTGAACCATAACCTGTGGCTGCAACTTCATTCATTTTTGCCTCGCCTAGGTCCGAAGATTCAGATTGTTCAATCATCATTTCATTCGCAACAACTGTAACCCCAGTAGCTTTTCCTCTAATCATTCCATCATTACCATAACTACCATACCCAAAATAAAAACCAAACCAATTCAATTGGTCATAACCTTGGTATGGATAACCTAATCTATTTTCAAAATTATTATAAACGCTGAAACTGTTGATTCCAAATCCGGAACCTCTACGATAACCAGTTGCAAGGTAGGTTGTCTGGTTCAGCGGAGCAAAATTCCAAGAATGTGGTGCGAATTGGTCCAAAGACATGTCATACATACTAGCCAATATTTCGGCACTCACTTTATCACCTTGTGAGCCTTTCACTTTAAAACTCCAAGTTTCATCGGTGCCTGGTTGCAATTTATCTCTAAAGGTGGTGGTTTCTATTTCCAAATCCGTTTTAGGATAGGGTACAGAAATGGCTTCGCTACCTGATTGGAAATAGTTAAAGGCCGCAAAACTATAATTTAGAGCAAATCCACCCAAATCGTCCTTAGTCACAGGAATGGCAATCGTTTTTTTATTGTTGCTCAACGGAATGATATAGGATTTAATGACTTTTTGGTCTTTTTCCACATCCAATGTTACCGTTATGTTTTCTGCAGAACTGCCCACGGTTAACAGCACATTCTCACCAGGTAAGTAAGTGGCTTTGTCCATTGTGATACTAAACAGTTGATTATCTGCCAAGGTCATGTCCTCTTCATCATAAAGTGTGGTTCTGGCTTCGTCTTTTACAAGTTGCCCAAATTTATCCTGGCTTTCCATAACCACTACATATTGTCCAGACATCCATTTCCTAAGGTTTCCAAGTGCTATTTCCTTTGATTTGGACGTGTCAAAAGTCGTATCAAATACCAAGTCGCCTTTTTCCCAAGTTTCGGGATTGGATTCATCATCATAAGCGATGTAAGGAAAACGTTGCTTAAAATCTTCCTCACTCATCATTTTATAGTCTGGTGCTTCCCAAGGCCGAGGTATCAATACACTCTTAGGTGCTATTAATTTATAGATTTTTACTGTTCCTGTGGCCGGAACAAACTCGCCGTTGAGGTTTTTGGTCTCGATGGTCAGTTTGTGATCTTTATTGCTTTTATCGAGCTTATTGGGAATGTCAATAGTTGCCAATAGGGCATGATAGCCAACATTGACGATGGTGGTTGCACTTCTAGTTTCGCCATTGACATCCGTGACATCGGCCGTAACCTCATATTGAAAAATTGGCAAACCTTTTTTGTCAACACTTTCATCGGGAATGGCTTTAAAGGTAATTTCAAGTTCGCCTTTATCATTTGTGATACTTTCACCATGAGTAATTTCTTGCGGTTCGCTATTGAACCAAGGACGTTTCGAATAGTACCAAATAGGATATTGTACTTTCCTGTTCACTCGATACACCACTTTGGCTTCTGTGATGTTGCTGCCAGCATAGGCTAATGCGTTTCCTTTGATTGTTACGGAATCATTGACCTTAAAAGTTTCAATAACCGGACTGAACTTGGTTTCAAATTTCGGACGCTTGTATTCTTCCACCGAGAAATAGGTAGCCGCAGAAACACCTGCCAATAATTCAATACTAAATTGACCCGTTAATCCATCGCTTGGCAGCACAAATTCACCAGCAACGGAACCAAACTCATTAGTTCGCAATGGCAATTCCTTGATAAGTTCCCGATTGACATTGTATAGCACAGCTTTCACATCCAGATTGGCCCTGACTTCAGATTTGCCTTCCTTCGTGGTAATTGCAATGCCCTTGAAATAGACGATTTGACCGGGGCGATAAATGCTTCTATCGGTAAACAAAAAGGAATTGTGGGTTTCATTTTGCTGGTTGGAATTGTCTTTATAATAAGGATTTACATATTGATTAGTGAACACTGCCGTGTCATTTTGATAGGTCACTTCAATGGAAAGATC
>JBGTDZ010000100.1:0-13461 GCA_041748055.1 Aquaticitalea sp. | reverse complement strand
CGGAAACTTTGAACGCCACCCAACAAAGGAAGAAAGATTTCTTGGAAGAGTATTTTATTCAACAACCTTTGAGTTTTCATCATCTTACCAATTCTAAAATTGAAGAAGCCATACAATCTTTTGTAGAAAATAGAAATATTGACATCATTGCCATGGTGGCAAAAAACCTCAATTATTCGCAGCAAATCCTTTTTCATTCAAAAATCAAGAACATCAGTTATCATACAGACATTCCTTTTTTGGTGATGCATGACAAATAGCAAATATTAAGATTATAGAACATAAATTTCTGATCGTTATCCAATAGCCAAAAGATATCAAATGCATAAAAAAAAAGAACGAACCATGGTGGATTCGTTCTTTTTCTATCAACTAAAAGTGCTCGGCTCAGACCAAACGTACTTTCGTTGCTATCAACCCTTTAACGCCCTTGATAATGTCAAAGACTACTCTGTCATTTTCTTTTATAACATCCACCAAATGCGACATATGTACAAAAATATCCTCTTTGGTGTCCTTTAAACTTATAAACCCAAATTCATGGAGCGGACTAAAAAAATTGACAGTTCCTTCCTTTGCAGCTCCTATATACTTTGTTTCGAGTGAATGGTTCATAATATGTTGTTTTAAGTTGTATGAAATTTTTTATCGTAACCCACGTATCCCATTCTAATTAATTCTAGACCTTTCGCGAATGCCACGGGGAGTTTTTAAAAATAACTATCTGATTTACGGTTGTAACAAAGATGAAAATTTAATTACAGGTTAAGTTATATAATTTTTAAGCATAATTACATAAATCACAGATTTTCCAAATTTCCCTTTCTTTGTATGCCCAGTTTTTTAAAATAAGAAGTCGTATGTCCTGTTGTTTTTTTGAATTGGTTGGATAAATGGGCCACACTGCTGTAATGCAACCTATGGGAGATTTCTGTGAGATTCAATTCGTCATAAAGTAGAAGTTCTTTTACCCTTTCTATTTTATGTTTTATAATAAAATGTTGTATGGTAATACCATTGACTTCAGAAAACAAATTTGACAAGTAGGTATAATCGTAATTCAACATTTCACTTAAATAATACGAAAAATTTACTTTGGGAATTTCATCAGAATAGTGAATCATTTCTACAATGACGTTTTTTATCTTATTTACAAGAATACTTTTTTCGTCGTTCAATAATTCTAACCCCGACATGGCCAAATTCGTCTTAAGTGTTTGCTTTTGTGCTTCAGTGATTTCTTCTTTTAGATCAATCATTCCAAGTTCAATACTGGTATATTGCAAGTCTAGTTTTTCCAATTCATTTTTTACCATAAGCTTACATCTTAAACTAACCATATATTTGATGTATAACTTCATTTGAAAAGGATTGTTACTTGTTAAAAATCAATACTAAAATCTCAATAATTACCTGTTGCGCAGTTGGAAATTAAAGACCGTGTTATTATTTATCTATTAAGAAGTGCAAGATCCCGGGAAACTCCCTATACTCAAACTGAGAATTCATCATACCCGCTTTTGATAACCGTTGAAATGATTTTGAACCTCTTTTTCCCTTTAATAACATTACGGGTATGCGCGGGAATAATGATTGATTGTCCTATCTCAAGTGTGTTTGATTTTCCATCTATAACAATCTCCGCTTTTCCTTCTATTACCTGTATAAAGGTGTCAAATGGAGATTTCTTTTCCGTCAAGCCTTCTCCAGAATCAAATGATGATACCGTGACATCGCCAGTGGTTTTTTTAATGATGGTTTTGATAACCACCGAATTTGGGACATACTCAATGATTTCCAATATGATAAAGGCTTTGTTTTTTTCTTGTTCTAGAGTTTCTATCAGTGAAGATTTTGTCTTTAATGGTTGAAACTTATCTTTAGAAGAAAGCTTTCTTTTAAAAATTTTGGATGGTAGTGCTTTATCAGATTTGGTATTACTCCCTTTTTCTGTTGACATCATTTCTAAAAGTTTAGTAATTAATCAATTATGGTTAAGATAACTTAAATAATATTGGTTATGTTATAAAACAAATAAGGTAATTTATATATATCACAGTTATGTGATTAGGATAAAAAAAAAAGCAGACCTAAATGTCTGCTTTATTATGCCCTAAAAAAATCAGTTTCTCATTCCCCAATAAAAAACTGAATAATAGCAATACAAAGATGATGAATTATTATACTTAATCCATTACATAATTTTGGCATATAGTTACATAAATCACAGTTGAGATGATGAGTAATGGATAAAAAAAGCAGACCTAAATGTCTGCTTTATGATGCCCTAAAAGATCAGTTTCTCATTCCCAATAAAAAACTTAATAATAGCACTGCAAAGATCATTCATTTTTAATCTTATGCATCACATCATATTAGACGACAGTTACATAAATCAAGGATTAAAAAAAAGAATAGTCTATTACTATTTGAACCTTACATATCTCAAAGGTTCTCCAGATTGCCTCTTCTTTTTTTACCCAGTTTTTTAAAATAAGACGGAGTATGTCCTGTTACTTTTTTAAATTGGTTGGATAGGTGGGCCACACTGCTGTAATTTAACCTATAAGATATTTCAGTGAGATTCAGCTCATCATAAAATATAAGTTCTTTGGCCCTTTCTATTTTGTGCTTTATGATAAAATGTTGAACGGTGATGCCTTTGACTTCTGAAAACAGGTTGGACAGATAGGTATAATCATAACCCAGTGTCTCACTTATATAAACCGAAAAGTTCAATTTAGGCACTTCATCGGCATAGTGTATCATTTCTATAATGACGTTTTTTATCTTATCTACAAGAATACTTTTTTCATCGTCCAATAATTCTAAACCGGATATGGCCAAATTCGATTTCAGCAACTGCTTTTGTTCGTGAGTAATGTCTTCCTTGAGATCAATGATACCAAGTTCAATACTGTTATATTGTAGGTTTAGCTTTTCCAATTCATACTTTACCATGAGTTTGCACCTTAAACTTACCATGTATTTAATATAGAGTTTCATTGGTTGTTATTACTTTTGGTTGGGTTCCATATTAGCTAAAGATAAGCGAATTAAAAGATTTCAATTTAAAATCCGAAAAAAAATAAAAATCTCACTTTCTTAAAAGCTGGGGTTGCATAGATCTGAATGGGCAGCAAGGATATGGCAAAAAATAAAACCTTTGTAAACTGTGGTAGATATCGAAACCATCCAGTGAAGGCTTCAAGGGAAAATAAAATAAAATATAATTTTCCCATTAATTTAAATATCCATAAATAAATTAAAATATTTATATTCGCAATCCGAGAGTTATTTTGACATTGGTTAGATTATTTAGAACCTAGGTATCATCAAGTTTGGGTTTGCAAACAAGTTTAGCAATTCATTGCTTTTTTACTATTATACTTCATTATGCGCACGTGGCGGAATTGGTAGACGCGCCAGCTTGAGGGGCTGGTGTCCGATTAGGATGTGGAAGTTCGAGTCTTCTCGTGCGCACAAAAACAAATAACATACTATGGAAGTCCTCCAGACACTTCGGGGTTCTAGTTCGCACAAAAAGAAATGACCTTTAGTGAAAGCTACCATTTGCACAGCGTACACATTTTTTTTATATTTTCTGTTAAGTTTATTTTAATTAGAGTATTTTTGTTTAAGATTATTCTCTGAAAAATGAACAATATTAAAAGTACATTCAGCATAAAAGACCTTGAAAATTTCACTGGAATCAAGGCTCACACCATTAGAATATGGGAAAAACGATACGGTATTTTAGCGCCCGAGAGGACAGATACCAATATTAGGTTTTATGATCTTGAAAGCCTACAGATGCTTTTGAATGTAAGTTACCTGAACGATAATGGATATAAAATTTCTAAAATAGCATCGCTTTCCAAAAAGGAAACAGCTGAGATTGTCAGAGATCTTGCTACAAGAAAAGGCTCCTTAAATCATGATCTCAATTTGATGAAATTGTCAATGTTGAATTTTGACCAATCACTCTTCTATAGCACATATAACAACCTTGCAGCTAAAAAATCCTTTAAAGAAATATTTTATGAAGTGTTCATACCGTTACTTTCAGATATTGGCGTTTTGTGGCAAACTGATACCATAACTCCTGCTCACGAACATTTTGTATCCACTTTGATAAGGCAAAAAATATCTACCAATACCGAAATTTACCAATCTAGAAACCAAAAACAGAGTGTATCAACTTTCATTTTATTTCTGCCTGACAATGAAATTCACGAATTAGGACTCATGTATCTAAACCTTGAGATCATTTCAAAAGGATATCAGTCTATCCTGCTTGGACCCAGCGTTCCTATCAATAGTTTGGTTGATATTTTGGAACATTATGAAAACATCACGTTTATATCATACTTCACGGTAAAACCTGAAAAAGAGAATCTCATGTTATATCTTAAGGAATTTGAGGAGAAAGTTCTCAAAACTCCCACTGCTCAATTTTGGATTTTAGGCAGAATGGTTCAATATATTGACGCTAAAAAACTTCCGGGTTCAATTAAGTTATTTGAAAAGCTTGATGATCTTGTTGGCCAATTATAAAGTGACCTTAATTGGTTTTTGTTCAACTTTTGACTACTTTTGTTAAACAATGAAAAAAACAATTCATATTATCGGTTCCGGATTTTCGGCTTTGGCTGCTGCCTGCTACCTAGCCAAAGACGGTAATGATGTGACCATTTTCGAGAAAAACAAAACCATCGGAGGTCGTGCAAGACAATTGAAGCAAGATGGATTTACCTTTGATATTGGTCCCACGTGGTATTGGATGCCTGATGTATTCGAACGTTTCTTTTCAGATTTTGGGAAACATCCATCTGATTATTATCAACTTGAAAAACTAAATCCTGCCTATAGCGTCTATTTCGGAAAGGACGATTTTATAACGATTGAAGATACATTAGAAAAAATTTGCAAAACATTTGAAGAAGAAGAGCAAGGCAGCTCCCAAAAACTAAAAAAATTCATTGCCAATGCACAGCATAATTATGAAGTGGCAATAAAGGATTTGGTATATAGACCAGGAGTTTCACCATTTGAATTGATGACTCCTGTCACCATTAAAAAAATCGGACAATTTTTTAGTACTATTAAGAAAGACGTTCGCAAAGAATTTAAGAATGAACGTTTAGCAATGATATTGGAATTCCCAGTACTTTTTCTTGGGGCAAAACCAGATAATACGCCTTCATTCTATAGTTTTATGAATTATGCTGATTTCGGAATTGGTACTTTCCATCCAAAAGGAGGCATGTACCAAGTAATTCTGGCAATGGAACAATTGGCGAAAAGTCTTGGAGTCTTGATAAAAACAGAAAGTCCAGTTGATAAAATAATAGTAGTAAATAGTAATGCAACAGGAATAGTTTCCAAAGGTGAAACTTATCATTCCGATATAGTTTTGAGCGGCGCTGATTATCATCATTCTGAAACGTTGTTGGACATATCATACCGTCAATATTCAGAAACCTATTGGGACAAGAAAGTATTTGCACCTTCATCCCTATTGTTTTATGTTGGGTTTGATAAAAAATTGAACAACGTCAACCATCATACCTTATTTTTTGATGTCGATTTTGACGCCCATGCCAAAGAGATTTACGACACCCCAAAATGGCCCAAAGATCCATTGTTCTATGCAAGTTTTCCGTCGATTACCGACAAAAGTTCAGCTCCCGAAGGAAAAGAAGCTGGCATTTTCTTGATTCCGTTAGCGCCGGGTTTGGATGACATTCCAGAGGTAAGAGAAGAATATTTCGACAAAATAATTACGCGATTTGAAACTTTAACCTCACAAAGTGTGAAGAATAATATTATATTTAAGGAATCCTTTTGTGTCAAAGATTTTGTTGACGATTATAATTCCTACAAAGGCAATGCTTATGGGATGGCAAACACCCTGATGCAAACGGCATTTTTAAGACCGAAACTGAAAAGTAAAAAGGTAGACAATTTATATTTTACTGGTCAATTGACCGTTCCGGGTCCAGGCGTTCCACCTTCATTGATATCCGGGAAGTTGGTAGCAGAATTAATTAAAAAACATCACAATCATTAAGCTATGAAAGCAATATTCGATTCGGTTTCACACCAGTGTAGTATGACAGTGACAAAATCATACAGCACATCTTTTTCGTTGGCGACCAAGATGCTTTCTGGCACTATTCGACAAGACATATACAATATTTATGGATTCGTTCGGTTTGCCGATGAGATTGTGGACACATTCCACGATTATGACAAGGAATCCCTTTTTAATCATTTCGAAAAGGATTTGGAACTTGCATTGGAACTAAGAATCAGTTTAAACCCTATTTTGAATTCATTCCAGGAAACCTTTCATAAATATAGCATTGATAAACATCTTGTGGATTCCTTTATGAGAAGTATGCGTTTGGATTTGCACAAAAACACCTATCTTACCGATGATGACTATCGGATGTATATTTATGGTTCGGCTGATGTTGTCGGATTGATGTGCCTTAAAGTATTCGTGAAAGGGGACTGCGAAAAATACGAATCATTAAAAGAATGTGCCATGAGTTTGGGTTCTGCCTTTCAGAAAGTAAATTTTTTAAGGGATTTAAAAGCAGATTATGAGGGCTTGAGCAGAACCTATTTTCCCAATACCGATTTGAGCAAATTGGACGAAACTTCCAAAAAAGCAATTATTGATGATATAGAGATTGATTTTGCCAAGGGACTCAAAGGAATCAAAGAACTTCCAATAGAAGCAAAATTTGGAGTTTTCATGGCGTACCGGTATTACAATCAATTACTAAAAAAATTGAAAAAAACACCGGCGCTCGATATTAAATCCTCAAGAATACGAGTGCCAAACTATAAAAAGATTGAATTATTGACACGGAGTTATGTCAAATATCAACTGAACTTAATGTAATTTTAAACATGAGAATTTTTCTTTGGATATTGATTTTTATGGGCACTTTTTCCATTATGGAATTTATGGCGTGGTTTACGCATAAATATGTGATGCATGGTTTTTTATGGAGTTTGCACAAAGACCATCACAGAAAAGACCATAAAAGTTGGTTTGAGCGCAATGATGCTTTTTTTATTTTTTATGCAATTGTTAGCATCATATGCTTTTATTTATGGAGCTATGACAATCTATGGTATTGTTTACCGATAGGGCTAGGCATTTTAGCCTATGGAATTGCATATTTCACCGTTCATGATATTTTTATTCATCAGCGATTTAAAGTAATCAGAAACTCTAATAATTGGTATGCGAAAGGAGTGCGACGTGCACATAAAATGCATCACAAGCATCTTGGTAAAGGTGAAGGCGAATGTTTTGGAATGTTGTTCGTGCCATTTAAATATTTCAAAAGATCTTAGTCTTCTTAACCTAAACAATGCAAAAGGTCCACCACTTCGATTTTATAATCATAGGGACTGGTTTGGCTGGGTTTCAATTGGCTTTAGGTTTTCAAAAAGAGTCTTTTTTTGACTCAAAACAAATTGCATTGATTGATCCATCCAAAAAAACAACCAATGACAAAACCTGGAGTTTTTGGGAGCGAGGTAAAGGCCAATGGGATTCTATAGTTTATAAAAATTGGAACAAAGCATTGTTTAAATCGAATGAAATTGATTTATCCATTCCACTAAATGACTATAGCTATAAATCCATTAGATCGATTGATTTTTATGGGTTCGCCAAGCAGCAACTTAATGCTTCACAAAATTTTCATTTTATTGAAGATGAAATAATAGCAATTGATGAGTCTGATAATTTAAAGGTGATTGGGAAACAAAATACATATGCTGCCAAACATATTTTTGATAGTCGAATTCCCAGTGAATACTTTTCTAAAAGTTCAAAATACAGTGTCATTCACCAACATTTCAAAGGTTGGGTCATCAATACTGACAAACCATGTTTCAATCCTGACGAATTCACGATGATGGATTATCGTTTTAACTACAAAGGTTCGACCAGTTTTATATATATGTTACCTTTTTCTGACACGAAAGCCTTAATAGAATTCACGTTTTTTACGCCATATACCGTTGAGGAAGAAGTTTATGATAGTTCATTGAAAGATTACATAAAAGGCCATCTGAAATTAGACTCCTACGAAATTGTAGAAACCGAAATTGGAAATATACCTATGACTGATTTTCCATTCTGGGATTATCATTCAGCTCTTGTTACCAAAATTGGAACCGGAGGAGGCTGGGTAAAGGGCTCCTCTGGCTATTCATTTAAGCATACTGAAAAATACGTCCAGAAAATCATTCATAATATCAAAGGCGGAAAGGATCCATCCTCAAATTTAGTAAGTAAAAAATTCAAATTCTACGACGCCATTTTTTTAGACGTGCTAAATAAGCATAACAAAAAAGGTATTTGGATTTTCGAACAGTTCTATTCCAAAAATTCAGTTGGTACCATGTTTCGGTTTTTGGATGAAGAGACTTCCTTCAAAGAAGATATATACATTATGAAATCGTTGTTTTCAATGACCTTTATAAAGTCCTTTTTTCGAGTGCTATTCCGCTTTTAACAGTGTATCTAATAATTCCCTAACGGACTTGCTGTTCCAATCCGCAGCCCCCGATTTGTCAATGGCAATAGTCCCATTTTTATCCAGTATATAGGTTCTGGGAATTGACTGTGTTTCAAAAATTTCGGGAGGTTTGGATACGGACGAATATACCGTGATATCATAGGTATTCTTCTTCTTGAATTTTGAAATAACTTCATTCTTTTCATCAGATACAAATAAAAATACAACGTCGTTTTTGTAATTCTTATATAACTTTTCCATGCTTGGCATTTCTGCTATACAAGGAGGACACCATGTTGCCCAAAAGTTGATAAGCACTACTTTTCCTTTAACTTCATTGAAATCGAATGGTTTTCCAGTTTCATCAAGTAATTTCCAATTGTAATTTGTCAAATTGATGCGTTCATCTTCATCCACCACAGATGGACTGAACAATGCCAATCCCTTGTGCAGTAATATTTGAATCGGTTGCCGTGTTTGGGGAATTATCAATATTGCAATAATGGCCAAAAAAATAAGAGTATTACGTTGCTTTTTTGTAATCTTCATCCAACAAAATTATTAAGGCACAATTTCAAAATCGAAACTATGCCTTAAATCTAACAAAAAACTCTATTTAAAAAACGGAAAATGCGTTTAATTTCTATTTACTGTTATAGGGTTTGATAAACTAAAGCAGCCTTCTAAGTTACTTGCATTTTGTCCCATCATAGCGCCTTGCAAACCATCCTCAAATCTCAAATACCAAATGAGACAGACCCCTACTCCAGCGTCATCAAAATTAACACCTTCCAAGGCAGACATAGTCGGAGGCAATCCTAGGATATTTCCGTCTGCGTCTGTCACTACCCACGTGGTGTTCGTTCCTGTTGCCGTGCCATCTAAAGTGATGCCGTTTACAAAATCAGGAGTTCCATCAACATTGAAATTGAAAGGTCCACCCAAAATTGTGCCTCCATCAGGTTGATTACGCGTCACCAAAATTGAGTTTGATAGACTGAACGAGCCCTGTAAATTATTGGCATTCATCCCCGGTGCCGCGCCTATAAGTCCATCCTCAAATCTCAAATACCATATCAAACAAACGCCCGGACCAGCATCCTCAAAATTGACGCCCTGTAATGCTTCCATGTTAGGTGGCAAGCCCAAAATAAGTCCTGTATCGTCTGTTATTACAAATGTGCGGTTGGTTCCCACGGCATTTGGATCTGTAGACAAACCACTCACATTATCTGGAGTTCCATCAATGCAGAAGGTGAAAGGTCCACCCGAAAGTATTCCTGCATTGGGAGTAATCACTGGCGGAGTGTTGTCGTCATCACTGCTGCAAGATGTTGCTAACAGTGCAATGGCCAAACTTGCTAAAATCATTTTTTTAATCATCATTTAACTTTTTTAGAATTTATAATTCAAAAGTATCTTATGACAATTTCATTATGTGTTAGCTAGCTTACATTGGAGAATTTTATGCCATTTTTTTTAACATTCTTATTTCTTTTCTGCTAAAATCGATGATGCTCTCTTCCTTAAGTTCGTTCATTAAGACACTAATCGTTGGCCTAGATGTACCTATCAAAGATGCCATATCTTTTTGAGTATAAGAATGCTCAAAGACTCGGTCTCCAGTTTTATCACAATCATGCCCATAGTCATGACACAACTCTTGAATAAATTCCAACAATCTTGTTTTTGTGTCTTTATATAAGAGCAATTGAAGACGACGCTCTAATTTTTTAAATTTATAACCAATAAACTTATATATCTTAAAACTAAATGTTCTATTCTCCCTCATTAAATCTAACATTGTATCGACACTTATTGGGCAAATGATTGTATTATTATCTATGGATTGGGCAAATTCATCTCTCTTTTGTTCTCCAAAAATGGCTTTTTCACCAAATAATTCACCTTTGGTCAGAATCGCTTTCACTATTTCCTCTCCCGCTTCACTGTAGTAACCGATTTTTACTTTTCCATTTTCGATTAAATAGACTTTAGAAGCGGCGTCTTCTTCAAAGTAGATATAGTCTTTCTTCTGGTAACTGCAGAAATCATGACTGCTCTTATATTTCTTGAACTTGTGGGGACAGAGAATATTGAATAGATTGACGTCCTCAAAAAACCAGATTGGATTCATAGAGACATTTTTTGTTAGATTGTTTTGTCGTCGTATTGAAATTTAAATACTTACATTGTTTTAATAAAAAAACTCCTGACCTTTTTACCAAGAGTTTTTTAGTATTAGATTCCCAATTTACTTATGCCGCATTTTCCTTCTTAATCAAATTTAAAGCCGAACCTTCATTGTACCACTCAATTTGTGGTTGGTTATACGTATGGTTTGCTTTGATAAGGTCTTTAGTTCCATCTGCATGAACAAACTCAATTGTCAAAGGTTTGTCTGGTGCAAATTGATCTAAATCCAGGAAATTGATAATGTCGTCTTCCTGAATCAAATCATAATCATTTTCATTTGTAAAGGTCAAACCCAACATACCTTGTTTTTTAAGGTTGGTTTCATGGATACGCGCAAAGGATTTTACCAATACAGCCGCTACACCCAAAAATCGAGGTTCCATGGCAGCATGCTCACGGGAAGACCCTTCTCCATAGTTATGGTCGCCGACTACTACCGATTTAATTCCTTTTGCTTTATAAGCACGAGCGACATCAGGAACACCTCCGTATTCACCTGTCAATTGGTTTTTAACGAAATTGGTTTTCTTGTTGTAGGCGTTCACCGCTCCAATGAGCATGTTATTGGAGATATTATCGAGATGACCTCTATAACGCAACCAAGGCCCCGCCATAGAGATATGGTCGGTAGTACATTTCCCAAATGCTTTGATTAACAATTTTGCTCCTTTGATTGTGTTTCCAATTGGCTCAAACGGTTCCAATAATTGCAAGCGCTCCGATGTTGGGCTCACAGATACATTTACTTTGCTACCGTCAGCAACGGGTTCTACATAACCTGCATCTTCCACATCAAAACCGTTAGGAGGTAATTCAATACCTCTTGGTTCGTCGAGTTTTACCTTTTCACCATCTTCATTAATTAGGTAATCGTTCATTGGATCAAAATCCAACCGACCAGAAATGGCGATTGCGGCAACCATTTCCGGAGACCCGACAAACGCATGCGTATTGGGATTACCGTCCGCACGCTTTGAGAAATTTCTATTAAATGAGTGAACGATGGTGTTTTTCTCATCGCCTTTTAAATCACTTCTATCCCATTGGCCGATACATGGTCCGCAGGCGTTGGTGAATATTGTAGCATCCAAATCTTCAAAAACTTTTAAAATACCATCACGTTCTGCCGTAAAACGGATTTGCTCTGAACCGGGATTGATACCGAAATCAGATTTTGGTTTTATTTTTTTATCTACCGCTTGCTTAGCAATAGAGGCTGCACGCGTCAAATCTTCATAAGAACTGTTGGTACAAGACCCTATCAATCCCCAATCGACTTTTATAGGCCATCCTTTTTCCCTGGCGATTTTTCCAAGCTCTCCAACAGGAGTTGCCAAATCTGGTGTAAAAGGTCCATTCAAATGAGGACGTAAAGTATCCAAATCAATTTCAATCACTTCATCAAAATACTTTTCCGGATTTGCATAAACTTCATCATCACCGGTTAGATATTCACGAATTTTATTTGCTTCATCCGCAATTTCGGCTCTATCTGTAGCTCTTAAGAAACGCTCCATGGAATCATCATAGCCAAACGTGGAAGTTGTTGCGCCGATTTCAGCTCCCATATTACATATAGTTCCTTTCCCAGTACACGACAAATTCTTAGCTCCAGGTCCAAAATATTCAACAATCGCACCTGTTCCGCCTTTTACTGTCAAAATTCCTGCAACTTTTAAAATCACATCTTTTGATGCAGTCCAACCGTTAAGACTTCCTGTCAATTTAACACCAATCAACTTCGGAAATTTCAATTCCCAAGCCATTCCGGCCATGACATCCACAGCATCAGCACCCCCTACTCCAATTGCTACCATTCCCAATCCGCCAGCATTTACTGTATGGGAATCAGTCCCAATCATCATTCCGCCCGGAAATGCATAGTTTTCCAAAACCACTTGGTGAATAATTCCTGCACCAGGCTTCCAAAATCCGATGCCATATTTATTGGAAACGGTTGCCAAAAATTCAAAAACTTCACTACTCGTTTCGTTGGCACGTTTTAAATCGGGTATAGCGCCTTGTTTTGCCTGGATTAAGTGATCACAGTGAACAGTGGTAGGTACGGCAACTTTTGGCTTGCCTGCCTGCATAAATTGCAACAGCGCCATTTGAGCGGTAGCATCCTGACACGCAATTCGGTCGGGAGCAAAATCCACATAGTCCTTACCTCTTCTAAAAGCGGTATTAGGATTCCCATCCCATAGGTGTGCGTACAAAATCTTTTCTGATAAGGTTAATGGTTTACCAACTATTCTTCGTGCTTTATCTACACGTTCTGGCATAGTTTGGTAAACTTTTTTTATCATGTCAATGTCAAATGCCATTAGAGTATATTTTAAGGTTGTTGTGATTTTAATAGTCAAACAAAATTACAAAATTTCAAGCACTATTAAAAATGTGTAAAGAAAACCACATATCACTGAATATAAATCAATAATTAAATCATTTTAGGTAACAATATTGAAGTATTGACATATTCAAGTACCATAAAATATAAATTTAGCAATTTACCGCTTTATAATTATGTCATGCGAGGAATAAAAGGTTTGTTACAATTAAATATTTCTATCTCTAAATCTTAAAATGGGCTTTTCAAAATGCACATATAAGAGATTTGATAAAATTAAAGTCATAACTAAATACATTATACACAACATCGAGCTCAAGAATATAGATTGATGAAAGTTTTGAAATATGTTTTGAAGACTCA
>JBGTDZ010000099.1:0-4098 GCA_041748055.1 Aquaticitalea sp. | reverse complement strand
AAAAGCCATTAATCCCGTTTTTTGTTAGAAGATTCAAAGATATATCAAACCTAAATCTATAACGATGGAATTTTTTATTAATTATAAACGGAGTTATTAAAAAGATGAAATGAGGTATTAGGCATTAGGCGCTAGGTTGTCAGTATTTGGAATTTGGTCCCAATGGCTATCGGGATTGGAATTTGGAATTACTATGTTGAGTTTAAATAAATTTGATGTTTGATAATTGAATTTTAAAATAATACATTTACAACATCATAAAAAACATCCTTAAAAAATGTCCGAAACGGTTTTAGAATTAAAGAATGTCTCCATTTATCAAGGGGATAGCATGGTGTTGTCCGATGTCAATTTTGAAATGCAAAAAGGTGATTTTGTTTATTTGATTGGAAAAACGGGAAGCGGTAAAAGTAGTTTTATGAAAACCCTCTATGGTGATCTCGAACTCACTGAAGGCGAAGGTCATATAGTGGATTTCGATTTACGAACCTTGAAGGAACAAGACATTCCATTTTTAAGACGGAAATTGGGGATTGTTTTTCAGGATTTTAAGCTGTTGCCAGATAGGACCGTAAATAGCAATTTGGAATTTGTACTTAGAGCAACAGGATGGACCGACAAGGACCAAATCAAGGAACGCATCGAGAAAGTTTTGCACAAAGTAGCCATGAAAACTATGGGCTCTAAATTTCCACATGAACTGTCTGGTGGAGAGCAACAGCGTATTGCCATAGCCAGGGCATTGTTGAACGACCCAGAACTGATCCTTGCCGATGAGCCAACCGGAAACCTGGATCCACAAACCAGCATTGAAGTGATGGAAGTGCTTCAGGAAATCAATAAAAACGGAAATACCATATTAATGGCAACACACGATTATGCATTGCTATTGCGCTATCCAAGCAAAACTTTAAAATGTGATGAAAACAAGGTGTTTGAAGTAGTGCAACGCAGAGCAACTACTTAAAATCTTGAGAGTTTTATTGATTTGAGGTTCTGTTCTGAACCTCGAATGCTATCACAAACACTCCAAAATTTGAAGCTGATTTTTGAGCGAGCATATTATTTAAAGGCAATTGGAATGTTGGCAGTCCCATTGGGAAACTGATTATTTTGTCTTTAGGAATAATTCCGGATGCTGCTATTTTCTTTCGATTTTCTACATCGTAAATTTTATACGAACTGCCTTTGGGAATATTATATTTGGAAAAATCAACCTTTACATCGTTTCCCTTTTTATTGAAAAGAACAACCTTGAATGAATTGGATTTGGTGGCATTTTCCGAAATTCTTAAAACATCCTTTAAATCAAAATCCTTGATGTGCTTCCATTGGCTGTCCAAATCGAGGTTAAAGGTAGAATGCCAATCTTTCAAGTTATAAGTCTTGTCTTGGTCAACTCTATATGCGGCAGTTTTTTTGGTAAAATATTTATTGTTTTCCATAGTCCAATTATTGGAATTCGGCATTGTAATAGCATTTAAAAACACATATCCACCATAAATAACATTGTCTTCAAATGTCATGGACTTCACATGCAATAATCGCAAAGCATTGTTGCGACCTAAGATGATGTTTCCCTTAACTACAATATTCATAACAGGCGCTTTTTTTGTGTAACCCAAGGTGAGCGAAGGTGCATCGCCATTGACTTCATTTTTTAAATAATCTGTTGTGTGATAAAAAATATTATTAAGGACTTTTATGTTTTTGGCAAAATTTGTTCCACTTCTATCATCTGTAGCAATGATTACATTATCCCTAAACTCCCCTGAAGGCGAGCCGCTATTAAAAATGACATTATCCTCTAAGGTAACATTTTTTACAAAATCCAATTTTGCATCCCGCCCAGCGGACCAAACTTCAATGCCCTTGTAATAATTCGCAAAAATGATGTTGTTTTTAATCAACCTGATTTTTTCACTGGCATTCTGCACATACATTCCTTCGCCTCGGCCCTTGCCGTCTTTTGACATCCAACCGTTAAAAATACAGTCTTGGATGATGGTGCCGCCTGTTTGTTTCCATGACCCAAAACCCAAACCTGGATTGTCATGAATAACCAAGTTATAAAACCTGCAATCCTCACCTGACGTATGAAAGATTCCAGCACTTTTGCGAAAGTACTTATCAGCCTCATTTCTGGAGAATTCTCCCAACCAAGTAATCTCAAAATCCCTAAAGATAACCTGTGAGCTCGTTACATTCAAAACTGCTTCCTTATTTGAATCTACATTTCCATTGAGAACAACTTTCTCTTGATTAAAAGGTGCGACAATAATAAACGAATTCTTCTTGGTGCTTTTGATGGTACTTAAAAAGCGTCCGTTGTAGATACCTTCGTGCAGCCAAATGGTATCACCACCATTGATAACATCAGGTTTTTGGCTCAACGCGGTTTGCAAGTCCCATGGTTTCTGTAGGCTTCCATTTCCTGTAGCTTTTCCGTTTGGAAAAACGTGGAATTCTTGTTGCGCTCGAATCGATAAGCCTAAGAAAAAAACGATTATAATTAGAATGAGCTGCTTCATGTGGTGGGTTTTGCAATTTGTATGCCAATAGATTTTGAAATCATAAAACAAAAGATTAAAAAGCTTATTTTTATACATTAACATATCTTAAATGCTGTCAGTATTAATTCCGGTTTATAATTACGATATAGTTGAATTGGTTAAAGAAATCCATCATCAGCTGCAAAAAAGTAGTATTTCTTTTGAGATTATCTGTTTGGATGACTGTTCTACAAATCCGTCAATTGAAAATTTTTCAATTAATGAATTGTCCAATTCAAGTTATGCCGTTTTAAAAAAAAATATCGGTAGAAGTGCAATTCGAAATTTGCTTGCAGAAAACGCTTCTTATGAAAACTTGCTGTTTTTGGATGCAGATACCAAAGTGATAAACAATGATTTCATTGAGGTGTATTTAAATGCCATAACGCCAGAAATAAAGATTCTTTATGGAGGTATAAAGTACCAAAAAGAAGCGCCATCTAATGTAGAATTATTACGATGGATTTATGGAACGGAACGGGAAGCTCTAGACCTGTCTACCAGAACGAAAGCACCTCATCTTCGATTTTTGACTTTAAATTTTGTAATAAAAAAATCTCTTTTCGGGCAGCTTAAATTCAATGAAAGCATTCCAAATATGAGACATGAAGACACATTGTTCGCTGTTGATGCCAAACGAATGGGAATTTCTGTAACACATTTAGATAACCCTATTTTGCATTTAGGCTTGGAGACAAGCGAAGTGTTTCTAAAAAAATCTGAAGAAGCGTGCGAGGCCCTGAGGACGTTCGTTCAAAATGGATTGATAAAAGCTGAGGACACGTCCTTATCCCATACCGCAAATACTATTGCTAAACTTCATGCTACATGGCTATTTATCATGTTGTTCAAATTATTCAAACCTGGCATGACTCACAATTTACTATCCGCACATCCATCATTATTCCTTTTTGATGTGTATAGATTAGGCTCTTATTGCTCACTTAAACCAAAGAACTAAGTCTGTCTTCTCCATTATCATCCCGCTCTAAACAAATAGGTGAAACTTTAAAAAGTGTTTTGGCGCAAAGCTTTCACGATTCTGAAGTGATTATTGTACAACAAAAAATTTCAGAAAATTAGCATGAATTAGATTTTAATTTTATAACGTTTATCGATTGCTCATATTTTGAACAAATTCAATACACCTCTGTGCTAATATATGTCATTATAAAAAAACTGCCCAAATCATGAAATTTAGGCAGCAGTTCATTACTATTTTTTAATAATCTTTTTTGTGAAAAGAACGGCATTTGTTGAATCAAAACCTTTGACAAGATACATTCCTGATTGTAAATTTGTCAAATCGATTTCAACGCTATAACTATTCATACTTTGATAAAAAATAACCTCATTTCCAACTATACTAAATAATTTGATATATGAAATTTTATTGCCAATTTCTTGTTTTTTATGAATTCTGGTTCGGTCATTAACAATAGATGGGCTAATTACATATAAATCTTCAATGATTTCTGATTCTGGCTTTAGAATCTCAGATTGCGTTAATCTTGATGAACTAGTCATACATTCTGAAATATTCAAA
>JBGTDZ010000098.1:0-21870 GCA_041748055.1 Aquaticitalea sp. | reverse complement strand
GGTTTACTGACGTTGTGGTTTTTCCGACGCCACCTTTCTGATTGGCAATAGCAATGATCTTACCCATTAAATAGTTTGGTTAATTTGAGCGTAAAAATACGATTATTTGCGAGTCTAAAAAATCTTACTTGTTAACAAATGATATTGGAAACCCTTAGTTTATTTTGATTTAAACCCCAAAATACTGAAATCAAAAAAGCAGTTTTCAATTGAAAACTGCTTTTTTATATCCTAAAAAAATACTTATAGTTTTTCAGGGTTCTGTATGCCAATGATGTAACCATTGGTCAAATATTTTTGGGCTACTTTATGTAAATCTTCCTTGGTCATTGCGTTGACATTTTTTTCAAAATTCAACATTTTTGAAGGATCAGTTTGTTCATAATCGGCAGTTTTTAAAGTTCTCAACCAATACTGATTGTCTTTCAAATTTTCTTTGTGACTTAACAGTTGCGCCTCTTTTACTTTTGCCAAATCCTTTTCGGTTGGGCCTTCTTGGATCAATTTATCCACTTCGGCTAAGGTTGCATTTGTGAGTTTTTCCACATTTTCCGGTCCACAGGGGAAATTGATATTGAAACGGTACCAGCCGTATGGTAATTTGCTAATGCCGCCATTGGCACCCACACCATACACGCCACCTTCTTCTTCACGCAATTTCTCAACCAACTTGATGGTCAATATTTCCCCAAGACTTTGAAGGGCGTGGTCTTCTTTCTCATTATATTCTGTGGGTCCATGGTAGGTCATTCTTACCATACTTTTTGGGTCTTTGCCTATTTCCACAATTTTTTCATGTTGCCCTGTCAATGGTCTAAATGGGTCTACATTATACATTTCCTTTGATTTGGTAGAAGGTAAGTTGGCCAAATACATCTCGCTATATTCCACTAATTTTTTCTCATCAACATTGCCAACAAAATAGAAATGGAAATCCCCAGCATCGGCAAAACGCTCTTGGTATTTTTGGTAGGCCAATCCATAATCTGATTTGTCCATTTCTTCTATTGTGGGAAAGCCTAAATATCTCGGACTCTTACCGTACATAAACTTCCCCATTTCATTTGAAAAGTAGAATTGCGGATTGGACATAAGATTGCCCATAAATGCTTTTTGTTTTTCAATGTATGATTTATAGGCGTCTTCATCCTTATTCAAGGACGTAAAATATAGATGTGTCAATTGAAACAGCGTTTCTAAATCCTTTGGAGAAGCATTTCCTGAAACACCTTCACTATAAGTTCCGATACTTGGGCGGACGTCCACTATTTTGCCAGATAGCATTTTTCCCAATTCGACTTTATCAAAATTGTTGACACCAGCTTCTGCCAGACCTCCATTGGCAACGGAGGTTGCTTTAAAATCCTCATGTGTATATAACGAATTGCCACCATAACTGTAGGCATCGAACAAAATTTCGTCGTTTTTGAAATCGGTAATTTTATAGGTCACGGTTGCGCCATTGCTCAAAGTAAGCGTGGTAGTTCCCAAAGTTTCATTGTTTTTATAATCAGAAATGCTTCCTTTGGCAGGTAAGTTGGTGATCAGGGAAGTGGCAACGGCTTTATCTTCATAAGGTTGAAGATCACTGTTTTTTACTTCTTCCAGCACAGCCTTCACTTCAGATTCTGTGACTTGCGCCAGATCTTCCTTTTCTGGTCCGGTCAAAACGATCACTCTATTGTCTTCTCTAATATAATCCTTTATCAATCTATTGACATCTTCCAACGTGATAGAGGGGAGGTTTTCTTTGTAAAAATTGAATGTCCATTCAATTCCTGGCATTGGCTGCTTTTCCAGAAAATGCTGTACATATGCGCCGACCAGACGATTGGATTCGGTTTTGTCCTTGTCCTTAAAGGATTTTTCCAAATTTGCAAGTACATCCTTTTTTGCACGCTCAAATTCACCTTCAAAAAAACCAAATTTTCTCACTCGCTCATTTTCTTCCAATAATGTTTTGAGAGCGTTCAATTGACCTGATTCGCTGGTCATGGCAAAAGATTGGTATGCTTCCTTGGTTCGTGCATAAGTACCTCCATGATAACTGAAACCATAAACAAATGGAGGATTGGCACTGTTGCGCAATTCATCCAAACGATTATTGATCATTTGTGAAAATAATCCTTCCACAACAGATTGTCGATATTCTTCAATGGTGGAGTCTGGCGAGTAGTTGTCAGAATCTTTGAACAAAACCTGAACGTTTGAAAATGAGGCTTCCTTGTCGGACTCAATGGCAATAAACGTTTCCTTATGGTTTGGCATGTCATAAACCTGTCTTGGTTTTGGATTTTTAGCTGCCGGAATCGCTTCAAAATGCTCCTTGATTTTTGCTTCCAAGGTGGCTACATCAATATCACCTACAGCGATGACAGCCATTAAATCGGGTCGGTACCAATCCTTGTAATAATTTCTAATGCTTTCATATTTAAATGATTCTAAATTTTCTTTAGTACCAATCGGCAAGCGATCTGCATACTTCGAACCATATAATACTTTAGGCAAATATCGTTGCTGCATTCTCTCGTCAGCTCCTTGTCCCAATCGGTATTCTTCGAGCACTACACCACGCTCATTGTCTATTTCTTCATCCGTCAACAGTGCATTGTGTGCCCAATCTTCGATTATTTGAAAACCTTTTTCCAGTTTTTCAGGATCATCACTTGGTATTGGCAGGATGTAAACTGTCTCATCAAAACTAGTGTATGCATTGAGATGTGCTCCAAATTTTACGCCTATACTTTGAAGATAATCAACCAATTCATTCTTTTTGAAATTCTTGGTGCCGTTAAAGTTCATATGTTCCACAAAATGTGCCAGGCCCAATTGGTCATCATCTTCCAGGATGGAACCTGCATTGACCACCAACCGTAACTCGACCTTATTCTCTGGCTTTCCATTGTTTTTGATGTAGTAGGTAAGACCATTGCTCAACGTACCTATTTTTACTTCAGGGTTGAACGGAATTTTTTCGTTGTTTTGGAGCGCTGCAACATTGCCCGACGTTTTTTTTGTTTCTTGGCTGAAAACTGGCTGGGAAACTAGGCAGGCGAATATTAAATAAAAGACAATGTGGTTTAAGGGTTTTGAATTCATTTTTAAGAAATTAAATTAGAAGAATATTTTCCTAAAAATAACCAAAATAATAGCTTAGCACAAATAAAAATGTAATAAATTTCTTTAATTACATGCAGGAGGCTTTCAATTTTTAAATCAAATTATTGATTTTATTTAAATCATTTACTCTTTTTTGAACCGCATCAATGGGATGTCATCAATCATCAAATTGAGTTTACCATTTTCATCCAAGCTATAGCGATTTACTTTTTTCATCATATTCAGAAATTGTTGTTCGCCTTCACCACAGTACATCAAAGTTGAAGGGCCTGGGTCGCTGAAAGAGATGTTATCGCCTTCTTTTTCATAGGTAGCAGAATAGCCGTTGCAGCCGGCATTTCCCCTTACAAGCTTTTTGATATCATCAAAAGCAATGTTTGGTATTTTATCCCCAAACAGGCTGTCTAAAGCAATTGGCGCATTTGACATGTACTCCAACTGCCACGTGTGGTTATAAAGTGCCGTACTTTCTGTTTTAACGGGAAAGCTATCAACATTATTAGTGATCTTGCATGAGAATACCAAAACCAATATAAGCAATGGGAGTAATGATTTTGAGTTTATCATGATTTCGGATTTTATTCACACTTAAAATTAAGTAAATCTTTTTTAATAAATATCCCCAATACTTTAATTTATATTACCCATATATTTAAACCTCTCTTTTAAGCTTCAATCCTGACTTGTATTTCACGAGTAGCTCGTAAATGTTTACGTTAAATTTTCCCTAAAAGTTTTTAAAGTTTAATGGGGTAAGCATTATCTTTAGTGTCAATCAATTAACCAAAAAATTATGATGAAAATCAATCAATTAATCCAGTTTTCCTTATCCCTTATTTTGTTTTTTTGTTCTGTAGAAACCAGTGAAGCACAAGTAAAACAAGTGGCAAGTGTGGAAGGAATTACCGAGTATTCCCTTAACAATGGCCTGAAGGTCTTGTTGTTTCCAGACAATTCTGCTCAGACCATCACAGTGAATATTACATATCTGGTAGGTTCACGACACGAAGGTTATGGCGAAAAGGGGATGGCGCATCTATTGGAACACATGGTGTTTAAGGGCACTCCAAATCATCCAAACATTCCTGAAGAATTATCTTCACATGGAGCACGTCCAAATGGAACCACGTGGTACGACCGAACCAACTATTTTGAAACCTTTAATGCCACTGACGAAAATCTCGATTGGGCTTTGGATTTGGAATCCGATCGTATGGTCAATTCTTTTATTGCCAAAAAGGATTTGGAATCTGAATTCTCAGTGGTAAGGAATGAATTTGAGAGCGGTGAAAACTCACCAGGTCGAGTCTTGATGGAGAAAGTGATAAGTTCAGCCTATTTATGGCACAATTATGGAAAATCCACCATCGGAAACCGTTCGGACATTGAGCGTGTACCTATTGAGAACCTTCAGGCATTCTATAAAAAATATTACCGACCAGATAACGCCGTCTTGATGGTAACTGGAAAATTTGACACTGAAAAAACCTTGGCACTCATCGAGAAAAAGTTTGCAGGAATTAAAAATCCTATTACGGCATTGCGCGACATACCGACTATTGAACCTGCACAGGATGGTGAAAAACGAGTGTCATTGAGCAGAGTTGGCGACCTGCAGATTGCATCGGCATTATACCATATGCCAGCGGGTTCTCATGAAGATGCCGCTGCTTTGGCAATTGCCGAAGAAATATTGTCAGATGAACCTTCAGGCCGTCTATATAAAGCCTTGGTTGATGACAAGAAATCATCGGGAATCTGGTCTTTTACACCATTTACCAAAGAGCCTTCATTCATGTATATCAATGTGGATGTGCCTTCCGATAAATCATTGGCTGAAGCTGAAAAAACTTTATTGAATACCTTAGATGGATTGGCAAAAAACCCAGTTACTCAAGCGGAAGTCGATCGAGCCAAGGCCAATATGTTGAAGCAGATGGATCAAATATTCAGAAATTCTTCTTATTTGGGAACTTATATGAGCGAATTTATTGGAGCAGGCGATTGGCGATTGGCATTCATTTTCCGTGATCGCGTGGAAGAAATGACAGTCGATAAAGTCAATACAGCCATTCAACGTTATTTAATCAATACCAATAGAACGGTTGGGAATTTTACTCCAACAAAAACACCTATTCGTGTAGATATCGAACATACAGAAAACGTCAATGCCTTGGTATCAAACTATAAAGGCAAAGAGGCATTGGAAGTTGGTGAAGCGTTTGATGTCTCTTATGACAATGTTCAAAGTCAACTAGCAACGGGAATGCTTGAAAAAAGTAAGATTGAATATGGATTCATCAAGAAAGATAATCGCGGGAAAACGGTGAACCTTAATTTTACCATCCGCAATGGCAATGTAGATCAATTGATGAACAAAGGTCTGGTGGCCCGATATACGGCCAGAATGTTAAACAAGGGAACCAAAACATCCACAAGACAGGACATAGAAGACAAATTGAGCGCTTTAAAGTCTTCTGTATTCTTTAATGGAAATAATGGTCGCGTTTATGCTTACCTCAACAGTACCGAAGAATATTTGATGCCAACATTGGCATTGATGACCGACATGTTGAAAAATCCAACCTTTGATGCCACAGAACTTGAGAAACTTAAAACACAGGATTTGGCAAACCTTGAGGAAAGCAAGTCTGAGCCTCAAGCCGTCGTTTCTAGGCAGATAGGCTTGTTAAATAACAATTATCCAAAAGGACATCCCAATTATAATATGACCTACGATGAAGAGGTTGCCGCCATTAAATCGGTCACTGTAGATACCATCAAAACTTATTATAATGATTTTTATGGTATTTCGAACTCTGCTTCTGTGGTTGCCATCGGTAATATGGACGAACAGGCTTTGAAGGATTATTTTGAAAAAGAATATGAAGGTTTCAGCAATAATAAGCCATATACTGAAATCAGTGATATTTATAAACCTAATAAAGCAACGAATGAACAAATCCTCACACCTGACAAAAAGAATGCTTTCACTCTAGGTATTCTTTCCTTTGAAGGCAGCCAGTACGATGACGATTACGCGGCACTTCAAGTAGCTGGAGAAGTTTTTGGAGGGGGTTTCTTGAATTCACGCATTGCTGGTCGATTACGTCAACAAGATGGGGTCAGTTATGGCGCAGGAGGTAATGTGAATGTGGATGGTGATAATAAGGACAAAAATTCCTCGATGTATGTATACGCCATTTATGCACCAGAGAATGCAGGTAAAGTGCAACAAGGGTTTAAAGAGGAAATAGCCCGTTTTATTTCTGATGGCATCACCGAAGAAGAGTTGACCAATGTGGTGAACGGTTGGGTGCAGGAGCAAAACGTGTCGCGAGCCAAAGACAATGAATTGGCAAATACGATTGGAAATAACATGTATTATGATAGAGACATGAATTTCCAAAAGGATATAGAAGCCAAAGTCAAAATGTTAACCGTAGAAGACGTGAATAATGTGATTAAGAAATATTTCAAATCCTTTGACCAATGGTCCGTTGTGAATGGTGGGGATTTTGAAAACCCAGAAATCAAAAACAAAGAAGATAAAGTGGATTAATCCTTTTTATTTTTCAAATCATAAAACCCATCAGTATTTTGCTGATGGGTTTTATATTTATGAAAATCCTTTTGTCTATTATTTATCAAATTGTTGATCAATCTTTATTTATGAACTTATCGAATGCTTCGTTGTAATAAATTGTTATTTCATATCCTTTAAGAATATCTGTTTTGGCCCGAAATGTTTGAATAAGGTTTATGAAATCGCGATCCATAATTTCGGCATTTGGCTGACTGGCGTGGTTAAAAAAACTCCCTACGTCGCTTAAGCAGATTGCATCATACTCATCCGTCCATGTGAATTGAAGTGTAGCCAAGACTTCAGGTAGGTTTTCATTAACGTGAATCAAGGCCATATGGCTTTCCACAATAATCTCACCTTTTCCGATGTTTCGTTTTGCAAAAACGCCTTTTCCGTGCAATTGAGAGTGCTTTACTTCAACTATTGTATTCATGTGTTTTTTTTGATATAAAAATCTTTACCAACTTAATTCCCCAATCAATAGTTCCGACTCACCACCATCGCTATCTGTTACTATAATCACCTGTAATTTTTGAGAATTAATGGACTTCAACACTTCCACTGATTCCACTTTAATGGGAATATACTTTTCATTTTTTGCAATGGGCACACATTGCGGCCGATATCCATCCACTAAATCGTCCAATTGAATAATGCCCAAATAGCTGCCAAGCACCTCACCATCATCAAAAGGATTGGGAGTGTCCTCCACAGACGCTGTAAATACCAAAAGATTTGTACCCATCACCTCAGTTGCTCCGGAGATTTTTATCTGAAGCTTATTGAGTTTTGGCAAGATGATTTGATAGTTTGAGATATTTGGAATCACTTTATCATCTTCCAAATAGGCAATAAAACTGTCTATGGACAATTTCCACAACAGGTTATTTTCCCTGTTGAACAATAATAAATCATCATCTACTGTGGCCGCAGCTTCAATATTAAGGAGATGTCCTTTCATTTGCTGTGAAGTTCGAAGTAGCTCGTAAAAATTTGTTAAGTCATGTTGCGTAGTTTGCAGACTATCCTCAATGTGAACCCTAACCAGAATATCACGATCTGGGGATTTTGAACCTGATCCAAAGATGAGAAGTTCTGATTTGCCCTTCACTTTACAGTTGGTCATTGCTTCAAAATCTGGTTTTGTGAGCTTTGGGAGAATACTATCTGTGTTGGCCTTAATTAGAATGTGCTTGTGTTTTACTTTATAATCGTTGTCCAATTGATAGAGCCATGCAGAATTGTCACCAACCACATTAAGCGCACCATTCCAATGAACAATACCAGAGGCAGATGGAATGCCGATTAAAGTTTGCTGTTGTTGCAATGTGAAGTTCATAGTGGATTGGTTACAGGCACTTGGAAATATTCCCATTAAAGCATAAAATAAAGATAGAAAAATAGGTCTTAAACTTATTTTTAAATGATTCAAAAGATTGTTTTGATAATTTCTCTTCAATTGGGTTATTGTTTGTTTTGTTGCTCTTATTTACATATGATTATTTGGCTTTATGTTTTTATCATGTCCGGAGATTGAAGTCAACAATAGCTTTAGAAGTTCTGAAGGCTTAAAATCCAAATCCTTTAAATTGGAAAGTAGGCGCTCCAATGCCAAGAATGTGATGAAGGATTGCAACACGGCTCTATCCATAAGCGGGATAGAATACAAGCTGTGTTCCTGAAACGTAAACAGATTGAAAATAAGCAAATACAGGAAATAACAAAAATATATAATGAATTTAATATTGTTTTCCGACAAAAAATAATCAGTGAGTTTATTGAACTCAAGTTGTTTTGATGTGTTGGCACCATAAAGTCGAAAAGGCGAAAACATGTAGGTAAGATGTTTCAATTGTTTGTTCATCAATGTGGCAGTGATAACACTAAAGGTGACAATAAGGTAAATATGAGTGGTGATCTTTAAATCGAGAATAGTCGTAATTCTGTCCAATACATAAAAGGATAATGGCACGGCCGCTGAGAAAAACAGATAAACAAACAAGTGAATTTGCAATACAAGATACGGCATTGCAACGGGTATAAATCCAGAAATCAGCCTAAAAGGAATTGTGATGAATCGATAGAGTAAGGTGGCCTTATCGCTGGTTGATTTATTATGTATTATATAAGCCGCTACACAAAGGACTATATATGCAATAAGATACCAAATACCATGCTCTGAGCGCAATAGGAGATATATGCCATAGACAATGCTCGCTGCAAGTCCTAATATGAGGATGCCAGATGTTACCATCAAAATTAAAGAGAACAGTTCTTTATTGATGTTTTTCATGGAAGGAGTGGAAGTTTGAATACATCGGTCATTATCTTAATTCGATATTGCTCGGTAAAGATAGTGAAAGGAAGAAAGGGAAGACCCTGAAACTTTTGGAATCCCATCTAAATTTCAAATGACTTGACAATTACTAAAGAAAAAAGGAACCACGTATATATGATTCCTTTTACATGAATGTTTGTTTGACTTTTATTTCTATTTTTCTGTAAATTATGATACAGTTTTATGGTGACCAAAGCCACACTTCTTTTGTTGTTTCAAATTCTTATTTTCATAAATTCCTACACTTCATGTTTTAATAACTAATTTAAGTTTGGTTGTGGTGTCATTCTTAAATACGGTTTAACTTCTGTATGGCCTTTAGGAAAAAGCCCAGGAATTTCTTCATTGCTTACTGAGGGAACTATCACACAGTCATCACCTTGGTTCCAGTTGGCCGGAGTTGCAACTTTATGGTATGCCGTAAGCTGCAAGGAATCAATGACACGCAAGAGTTCATCAAAATTACGACCAGTGGAAGCAGGATACGTAATCATGAGTTTTACTTTTTTATCAGGCCCAATGATAAATACGGAACGGGCAGTCATTTTATCATCAGAGTTGGGATGTATCATATCATACAGGTTGGCAACTTTCTTATCTTCATCGGCAATCAAAGGAAAATTGACAGTGGTGTGTTGCGTTTCGTTGATGTCCTTGACCCAGTCTTTGTGCGATTGTAGTCCATCGATGCTCAGGGCAATGACTTTTACGTTGCGCTTATCAAACTCTTTTTTATATTTAGCGACCGTGCCCAGTTCGGTAGTGCATACAGGTGTATAATCTGCCGGATGCGAGAACAAGACGCCCCAGCCATCACCGAGCCATTCATGAAAATTAATGTCACCTTCTGTGGTTTGGGCCGTAAAGTTCGGTGCCACATCACCTAATTTGATTGTGCTCATTTTCTTGGGTTTTAAATTTGTTATACTTATGAGAAGGAAATATATTTAGACCAATTAACATTTGAAGGGTAAAAATAGATGCCTAATTTACCAAATATCAGTCACATTTCCAATTTGGAACATGATTAAATCATTAAATAATTACCAGAGTTTTTGGATGAATATCAGTATAAGTATTAAATCACTATAACCTAGTTAATCGATTTAGAATTGCTGTGAGTACCTATCTCGGGGTTGTTGGGTTGTAAGTCAAACACTTAATGTCTTTTCTTCGCCCTTAGACTAGTTTGCTTTAGGGCGGGCAACCATGTCAGAAAGATTTCCCCTATTATCAAGGGCACAAACGAGAAGAAATATTCTTGTACCGTTCGGCTAAACAAAGGGTCTTCTATAGTTCCAAATAAAAAGTCGAGAGGTAGAATGTTGTCCACTCGCACCAATACAAAAGCGAGCACACAGATATAGCTCCGAACCATAAACTGACGATGTGCCTCCACATTTCTGTTTTTGATGCACCACCAAGCCGCGGCCGTCGTAAATAATACCAAAGCTGACAGGATAAACAACGAAATTCTGCAACTTACACAATAGCTACTAAAAGATAGGCGCAAGGCCGAAAGCCCTGAGATGAGCGTGCCAATGATATATATTTTTCCAGAAAGGCGGTGGAATGCGACGTAACGCAATCGCAACCATTTCCAAAATTGAAAAGGTCCAAGCAAAAGTGATATGGTGCCACCAATCATATGGCCGCTGGTCCAAATAGGGTTGTTGATAAAACCTTCACTGCGATACCCATAAAAATAGGCGAAAACATTATCAAAGAAAAAATAGATGGATAGTAAAATAATCAATGTCCAACCAACATAAGAGAGGAGGTTTTCAATGGTTTTCATAGGCCTAGTTAGTTAAGTTTGCCAACAAAAAAAATCAAATTATACTATTGAAAAGATATGAAATTTTATCAGCTGCTAATTAAGGTTTTAAATTGTTTTATTTGTCTATTGTGGCGTAGGATATGAACAATGGCATGTTCCATGATCTGTTCAATATCATAGAGTTGTCCCCAAGATGTCATTATCTTTTGGTGATTGTTAAATACTTCGAGTTCATCGTCAAAAATAGAGGCAAAGGTGTTTTCGGTATATTTTAGAACGGCATTTAAGTCGTTATGATAATCCAAAGCCGTGCTACGAAACACCAAATCTCTTTTTGGAATGCTTGGGTCTTTTAAGTTTTGGATATACACATTGTACGCATATCCTGAACGTACTACGTGTGCCAAAATGGTTTGGATGGATACACAGTCTGGATTATCTGTATGTGGATTGACAATTTGTGTTAGCTCTTTGTTCCCCAAATCTTGAATTGTGAATTGCAGCCCTTCAATGGCTATTTTATATATATCCAATAATGCTTGGACAGCGTGTTGGTTTTTGTATTGCCCCATATAATATATTAATTAGCGGGTATGAAAGTCTCACTCCACTAAAATCTCCAAAATCTGTATGGCAGCATCACTGATTTTTGTGCCAGGACCAAAGACAGCAACAGCACCTGCATCAAATAAATACTGATAATCTTGTTTAGGTATCACGCCACCAACAATCACCATAATGTCATCGCGTCCGTAGTTTTTGAGTTCTTCAATGACTTGTGGCACCAAGGTTTTATGCCCAGCTGCTAAAGACGAAACGCCTAAGATATGCACATCGTTTTCCACCGCTTGCTTGGCAGCCTCCTTGGGTGTTTGAAAGAGAGGTCCAATGTCCACATCAAAACCAACATCCGCATAGCCAGTAGCCACTACTTTGGCGCCCCGGTCGTGGCCATCCTGTCCCATTTTTGCAATCATAATGCGAGGTCGACGGCCTTCTTGCTCCGCAAATTGGTCGGCCAATTCCCGGGCTTTTTTAAAGGAAGCATCGTCTTTTATTTCTTTACTATACACTCCAGAAAAGGATTTGATTTGTGCTTTATAACGTCCAAACGCCACTTCGAGCGCATCACTGATTTCACCCAGTGTCGCTCTTTCTCGCGCTGCTTCGACAGCTAAAGCTAATAAATTTCCTTGGCCTGAACGAGCAGATTGGGTTAATTTTGATAACACAGCCTGAACTTTTTCATTATTTCTTTCCGCTTTAATACATTGTAATCGCTCAATTTGTGAGTTTCTAACCGTTTGGTTATCTACCTCCAATGTAGAAATGGGATCTTCCTGTGCCAATCTGTATTTATTCACACCAACAATAATATCTTGACTGGAATCAATACGGGCTTGCTTTTTGGCAGCAGCTTCTTCGATGCGAAGTTTCGGGATTCCTATTTCAATGGCTTTTGTCATCCCTCCTAATTCCTCAACTTCTTCAATAAGCTCCCAAGCCTTTAGGGCAATGTCGTGGGTCAATTTTTCCACATAATAACTGCCTGCCCATGGGTCAACGGTCTTTGTGATGTATGTTTCTTCTTGTAAAAAAATCTGCGTGTTTCTGGCAATCCGTGCCGAAAAATCCGTTGGTAGCGCAATAGCTTCATCCAATGCATTGGTATGCAAACTCTGTGTGCCGCCGAACGCAGCGGCTGCCGCCTCGATAGTGGTTCGTGCCACGTTGTTGAATGGGTCTTGTTCCGTGAGGCTCCATCCCGAGGTTTGGCAATGGGTCCTTAATGACAATGATTTATCATCTTTTGGATTGAATTGCTTCACCAGTTTTGCCCATAACATCCGAGCTGCACGCATCTTGGCGATTTCCATGAAATGGTTCATCCCAATCGCCCAAAAGAACGACAGTCGAGGTGCAAAAGTGTCAATGTCCATGCCGGCATCGAGACCTTTTCGGATGTATTCCAAGCCATCGGCAAGCGTGTATGCCAACTCAATATCACAGGTCGCACCAGCTTCTTGCATATGGTATCCGGAAATACTGATGCTATTGAACTTTGGCATGTGTTTGCTTGTGTATTCAAAAATGTCTGAAATAATCTTCATGGATGGCGTAGGAGGATAGATATAAGTGTTCCTTACCATAAACTCCTTTAAAATGTCATTCTGAATGGTGCCTTCCAACTGTTCTACTTTTACGCCCTGTTCTTCGGCAGCCACAATGTAGAATGCCATTATGGGTAATACAGCACCATTCATGGTCATGGAAACACTCATTTTATCGAGTGGGATTTGGTCAAAGAGAATTTTCATATCCTCTACTGAATCAATCGCTACGCCAGCCTTCCCTACATCACCAACCACACGCTCATGGTCAGAATCATAACCCCGATGTGTTGCCAAGTCAAAGGCTACAGATAAACCTTTTTGTCCTGCCTCAAGATTGCGTCTGTAAAAAGCGTTGCTGTCTTCAGCTGTTGAAAATCCCGCATATTGGCGAATGGTCCAAGGTCTTCGCACATACATGGTGGAATATGGCCCACGTAAGTTTGGTGCAATCCCAGCGATGAAGTTGAGGTGCTGTACATTTGTGAGGTCATCTTTACTGTATGTGCGCTTTACATCTATTCCTTCAGCAGTATTGAACGATTCAAAGTCTTGGCTCTTGGCCCTTGGTTCTTGCTTCTTTAAAGTGATATGTTGCAGGTTCTTTCTATACATCTTCCAATTTTAACCGTTCTTGCTCCATAGCTTCCGCTAAACGTTTCCCAATAACCGGTGCTATCAATGTTTTAACGAGATTTGTCTTTACAAATGGATACAGCTCCAAATCTTGTTTCATCTTATCTTGTTTGTTGGGATGCTTGTTGGTTCCCAATAGAACAATTTCGCCTTTGTTGAACTGTTCTTGCTCTTTGGAAGCACTCTCTTTGATTTTCTTTTGTATGGTACCTTCTTTAAGTTGATGCAGAAAGCCTCCATTTGCTTCGATATCTTTAAATAATGCCAAAGCTTTTTCAGCTAACTGTTCCGTCAGACTTTCAATATAATAAGCGCCATCTGCGGGATTATTCACAGCATCAAAATAGCTTTCATTTTTTAAAATCAAGAGTTGGTTACGCGCAATACGCTCTCCAAATTCATTGTCTTTATGATAAATGGAATCATACGGCAGATTGCAAATGGTATTCGCGCCACCGAGTATGGCACTCATACATTCGGTTGTGGTACGCAAAATATTGTTGTTGTAATCGTAAATGGTCTTGTTGCGCTTGGTAGGTATTGCAAATATTTGGCATTCGGGATTGAAATCATATTCAGTGGCCAATGTTGCCCATAGTTTTCTTAATGCCCTGAGTTTGGCAATTTCGAAAAAGTAATTTGTGCCAATAGAAACTTTGAAAGTGACTTCGAGAGATTGTTTCCTCCGATAGCCATATGGATCAATCGCAATGACGGAATTTAAATGATTCAAGTATTCATTGGCATGGGCTAGGGCATAGGCCAATTGTTGTACCATGGTTGCACCGGCATTCTGGTACAATGAGACATTTATACTAAACTCATTGGTCTCCTTGACGATGTTTTCAAAATGGAGGTGATCATCTTTTAGATTAGTAAACCAGTTGCCGGACTTGGCCAGATTACCAATGATGTCAGTTTGAATGTGGATGTTTTTCTTGGAAGGGAAAAAATTGAATTGATTAACAAACTCAGTTGATAAAAACTGGCATTCAAAATAAATGGTCGTGTCTATTAAATTGATATTCACCAACAAATCCTTGATGACGATATCTGCATCAGGAAGAATAAATTTGATGCTTTCTGCCCCTCGTGCTATGGCATCAACAGCTTTTTCATTGGATTTTTCAACATTGGCTACAAAGATGGTTTGGCATATTTTCCAATCGGTTGCTTTTGTATTCGAAACAAGAGGAAATGATTCAAATTCGTCGGCATGATAAAAAGGTTTGACATTGATGCCTTCATTTGTTTTCCATATGAGGGTGTCGTTGTAATCGGCACCATTTAGATCAGACTGGATTAGCTGTTTCCACTGTTTTGATGATACTTCCGCGAAGTCACTAAAAAGGGATTTATTCATCTTCGGATTTATTTTCTATGCTATCTTCATATTCAATGATATAAATATCTTCGTTTTCTTTTTTCATATAATACTTCTCTCGTGCCAACCTTTCAATGCCTTCCTCTGTGCTCAATTCCTTAATGGCTTTCTTGTCTTTATTTATTTCTCTTTTATAGTATTCCTTTTCATCTTCCAGAGCATCCATATCAGCATTCAACTCACGATGGATGAGCCATGAGTTGGCATCAAAAAACATCATCCAGGCCAGAAACACCACAAAGATGATGATATAAAGATTTTTGAAAGGTTTCAGATATTTTGATTTCATATTCATTTCTATCTCAAACGTTGGTTAATGATGGTACGGACAATATCAACAGCAACGGTGTTGTATTTATTGTTCGGGATGATGATATCCGCAAATTCCTTGGTAGGCTCAATGAACTGCTGATGCATTGGTTTTAATGTGTTTTGATAACGCTGCAGAACTTCGTCCAAATCACGTCCACGTTCGGTAATATCGCGTTTGAGACGTCTTATCAAACGTTCATCACTATCTGCATGTACGAATATTTTTATATCAAAAAGTTCCCTTAATTCGGGATGGGTCAAGATTAAAATTCCTTCAACTATCATCACTTTACGAGGATGCGTAAGAATGGTATCGCCTGTTCTGTTATGTTTGATAAAAGAATAGACGGGCTGTTGGATGTCCTTACCTTCCCGTAAGTCTTTTAAATGCCCTTCGAGCAATTCAAAATCGATGGAACGTGGATGGTCAAAATTGATTTTCACACGTTCGTCATAACTCAAATGCGAAGTGTCCTTATAATAGGAATCTTGCGAAATGACCCCAACTTCACCTTCGGGCAATTCATTCAAAATTTGGTTGACCACAGTGGTTTTACCGCAACCCGTTCCACCAGCGATTCCTATGATAAGCATAACTAAAGTTTAGATGTTGGGTCAAATTTAACCAATTCAAAAAGAATTTTAAGGTTGGATTTTTGAAACTTCTTCAACAGTTATCATTTTAGTGTTTTTGTTGCTCCATGAGTTGGTAATGTAGTTCATGACATCTGCAATTTCCACGTCTGTCAGTCCCTGGGGTGCCATTGCTGTATTATATTTTTGACCATTTACGGTTATTTCCCCAGACATCCCAAATTTTATAGCTTTGATACTTTCTTTACGTTTATTCTTTAAATAATCCGAGTTATCCAAAGGCGGAAATGCCTTGGGTACACCTTTTCCGTCTGGAAGATGACATTGCATGCAAAAATCCTCATATACAACGGCCCCACGTTGGATGCTTTTTTTCATTTCAGGATTTTGAGGGGTGTTGGAATCATTGCAGGACAAGAGTGAAAAAATGGCAATTAGTATTGGAAACATAGCGATTTTCATTTATTTCTTTGGTAGCAATTTGACAATTCCCAGGTTTTCAATACCAACATAGATATAGCCATCTGGTCCTTCATTAATCGTTCTCACACGACCAAGGCCATCCAACAGCCTTTCTTCTTTTACAACTTTCCCATCTTTGATAACACATTTATCAACGTATTCAAATTTTAAAGACCCAACCAATAAATCACCTTTCCAGCCAGGATACTTATCGCTAGATATAAAAGCCATGCCACTTGGAGCAATGGATGGATCCCAATAGTGAAGTGGTTGTTCCATGCCCGAACGTACAGTTTCGTCTGTGATCTTGGTTCCTGAATAATTGATGCCATAAGTGATCACAGGCCAACCATAATTGGCACCTGCCTTAACAATGTTGATTTCGTCACCACCACGTGGTCCATGTTCATGTGTCCATACTTCGCCTGTAGTTGGATGTAAAACCATTCCTTGAATGTTTCTGTTGCCATAGGTATAAATGGCTTCCTTGGCATTAGATGTGTTGACAAATGGATTGTCTGATGGAATTGTTCCGTCATCATTCAGCCGATAGACTTTACCACCATCACGAGTTATGTCTTGCGGATTTACAAACTCTTCCCCACGCTCACCAATGGTAAAAAAGAGATAGCCGTTAGTATCAAAAACAATTCGAGATCCAAAATGCTGACCTTTTGTGGTATTGGGAGTTGCCTTGTAGAGTAATTCTTTTTCTATGAGTTTGTTATCTTTCAGTTTGGCACGCATTAAAGCCGTATTGCCCCCATCACCATCACCATCAGAAGAAGAATAACTTATATATATCCACCCGTTGTCTTTATATTTTGGATGTAAAGCAATATCCAGCAATCCGCCCTGACCTCTGTTGTAAACTTCTGGGACGCCTTCTACATTGGTTTTTTTGCCATCTTTGAAGTGAATCATTTTACCTTCTTTCTCGTTAATCAACATTGAGTTGTCGGGCAAAAAAACAAAACCCCACGGAATATTCAATCCTGGAACAACCAATTCATAACTATGATCGGTATTGACAGGGTTTTTATCTTGTGCACAAGAAATTATAGTGAAAAGTGTTAGGGTAAATGGAAATAGGGATTTGAAATTCATGAAATATATATTTAGTCTTTAAAATTAGAAAAAATAAGTAATACAATTTAAAGAAAAGGCATATATTTGCACCTCGATTTTCAGGAATCGAGGATTTAGATAACCAATTCGGGGTGTAGCGTAGCCGGTTATCGCGCCGCGTTTGGGACGCGGAGGTCGCAGGTTCGAATCCTGCCACCCCGACCAATGAAAGCCTAAAAAATTCTTATTTTTTAGGCTTTTTTATTTGTTGTGTTGCCAACGCAGTTGGGCATAAGCATTCAAATAAAAAAGCTGTTAAAATGGCGAAGCCATTTATGGCTTTTAATGAGCAACAATCCCGCTACAGGATCACCGAGGGTAATCCTGCCACCCCGACCAATGAAAGCCTAAAAAGCCTTGTTTTTTTAGGCTTTTTTTATTTACGGTTTTGCCAGTAATTTGCCAGTAATGGAGATTAAATAATTCTTTTTTATTCTATCCTCTTGTAATTTTCCGAATAGATGCGGTTGCCCTGTTCATCTATTTCGATTTGACTGAACCTGTCTTTTTCCACGGTTAACTCATAAGTGAACTCTTTACGCTCTTGGATGATTTTGCTCATCATCTCAGAACCATAATCCAAAACCTCAATTAGATTATTCTCTTCAATTCGGTAGTTACCATAGCCAAACCATTCCGTCGAATCCGAGGGCACCTGCTTGCTCCACATGACTTTGGTGGGGGTGTATAGTTTTACTTGTCTGTATCCTTCTGTCGTCTCAAACGAATCAGTCACTTTGTTATCGATATAATTATAAAAACTTGTCAATTCCCAAGCACCTTCCAAAGATACATTTGTCTCTTCGGTACCTGATATAAGGGTATTTGAATCCTTTTTGGTGTCTTTTTCACAGGAAAGTAAAACCACCGTCGCAATCAATATAAGAAATGGAGCTTTCATAAGTTAAGTTTTATTATTTAGATTTGATTACACCTAATTTACAAAAAATTTACGACATGCTTTCCTGATAGGTGAACCAATTAAAACCACTCGAAATAGAAGCCTGATGCCACCACGGCAAAAATAAGGACCACCAGCACAATGACTACAAATGTTGTAGTGGTTAAAGTTTTGGTATCCTTTTGAAAGATATAATTTCTAGTCTTTTCGTTTTTTTCTTTAATAAATGTCATTTGCTTAATTATTAGTTGATTATTTTTTGATGTAAACCGTTTTTTTATTTACAAACTCATGGATCCCTTCTTTGGATAGTTCGCGCCCATAGCCAGAGGCCTTTGTGCCACCGAAGGGCAAGCGCGGATCCGACTTCACCATATCATTAATAAAATAGGCCCCGTCTTGTATATCATCCATTAATTCCTGCGCCTTTTCAATATTTTCTGTGAAAACCATAGTCCCCAGACCGTATTTGGTGTTGGAGGTCAATTCAAAGGCTTCTGCGATATCTTTCGCTTTGATGATTGCAGCCACAGGGCCAAAAGTCTCGTCATCAAACACTGGCATTCCGGGTTTTACATTTTCCAAAATAGTTGGTTCAAAATAGGCATTGTCCTGTGTATTGCCAACGACTAATTTTGCCCCTTTTTTGATGGACGCAGCCACTTGTGCTTTTAGCATATCGGCCAAGTCCTTTCGTGCCAAGGTGCCAATAGTGGTAGATTTTTTCATAGGGTCATCAAATACCAAAGCCTTGGTTTTTGTCCTAAATCGTTTTATAAAATCATTATAGATACCTTTGGTTACTATGAATCGCTTAGCTGCAATACAGCTCTGGCCAGTATTCTGCATTCGTGCATTAAAGATGGTTTCAAAATGAACATCTAAATCGGCATCATCCAAGATAATACAGGCGTTATTTCCTCCAAGTTCCAAAACACATTTTTTAAGATTTTTCCCTGCAATAGAGGCAATAGATCTGCCTGCTTTTTCGCTTCCGGTTAGTGAAACAGCCTTTACGGTATCATATTCTAACACTTTCTCAATTTGATCGTGATCTGCCAATAGTGTTTGAAAACAGCCCTTTGGATATCCAGCTTTAACGAAGAGCTTTTCAATCATAAGAGAACAACCCACAACATTGGTGGCATGTTTTAAAACTACAGTATTGCCTGCTGTAAGGGTAGGGATGGCAAATCGCATTACCTGCCAGAACGGATAGTTCCAAGGCATAATGCCCAAAATGCAGCCTAGTGGGTCATAACTTATAAAGCTTTCATATGCATCAGTTTCTATAAGGTCATCGGCAAGAAAATCTTCAGCATTGATGGCATAAAAATCACAAAGGGATGCACATTTTTCTATTTCAGCGATACTTTGCATTATGGGTTTTCCCATTTCCAAAGTCATTTGTTTGGCATAAACCATCTTGTCATCTTCAAGAATTTGCGCTACGTTTTGCAACAACCGGCAACGTTCTTTGATAGCGGTTTTTTTCCATGATTTAAAGCATGCTTCAGAATCCTTGATGATGGATTCAATCTCGGAGTTGGAATGTAATTTATATTCTTTTAAGGTTTTGTTGTTATATGGATTGATGGTTTTTATTTTTTTTGACATGTTGAATAATATTTGTTAAATTCGTTGTTAAAACCTTTCTGAAACTGCTCGTTATGGTTAAATTTACTAAAATAACGATTGGGAGGTTGATGCAATTCGCAAATTTATTGACCTGAATTCAATCTAATTAAAACAGTCAATAATTTAATCAATTGAGACATTTGAATATTCTTGATAATATTAAATTTGATAAAATAAAATCAAACAGTTTAATTTAAAATCATATTAAAATGGGAAATAGTAGTAGTAATACCATCGTAGGCCTTTTGGCCGGAACAGCAATTGGAGCAACATTGGGAATTTTGTTTGCCCCAGATAAAGGAGTCAATACCAGACAAAGAATTGCTGACGAAACGCTTGCCGCAAAAGATCGATTCGCAGAAAGTGCAATGGCAGCAAAAGAGAATATTGCGAATAGGGCAATGCATTTGAGAGATAGAGTGGTAGACACTGTAGTAACAAAAAAATTGACATTAGATGAAAAGGTTGAAGATATTGTATCGGATACAAGCCATAAAGCAGATGATGTAATCAGCCTCTTAGAAAGAAAATTGGCCGAACTGAAGGAAAAAAACAGGAAATTTCAAAAACCTACACACACTTCAGTTTAATTTTAAGCTATGCGCAACATTTTTGAATCTATAAATAATACATCTGACAAAGCAGTAGGAGTCGGCGAGAAATATCTTCAAGATACTCAAGATTACTTTAAACTTAAAATCTTTCAACAGCTGACTGTCTCTGTCAGCATGGTTACGAAAGTATTGGTGATTGGAGGATTATTATTTATAGGTTTAATTTTTATATCGGTTGCCGCTGCCCTTGCTATTGGGGATTGGTTAGATAATACTGCATTGGGTTACTTAATTGTTGCAGGATTTTTTCTTATCACGGGTGCATTGCTTTACACTAACCGGAATTTGATCGATAAGGAAATTATTAAAAAGATGTCTCCGAAATTCTTTAATTCCTAATCATGAAACAAGCATACACATCATTTGAAGAAATAGAAACAGACCTTAAGCGTTTAAAACTTGAACGACAAATTGGGATGGAGGAATTAAGGGGAATCAAGGGTGAATTTTCGGATAACCTTAAAGCAAAAAATTGGTTGGGAACGGCCGCAGGTTATGCATGGAAATTTGGTGTCTTTTTATTATTGAAAAAAATCTTTAAATAGATTGAGATTGGATTCTAGTCTTCAGAATCTTCAAAAATGTATACATTCTGTTTTTTATATTGATTTGGTGTTATGCCATATTTTTCTTTAAAAATTTTAGAAAAATAACTTCTGCTTGTAAGTCCCAGACTATAAACTATTTGCGATATATTCAAATCGGATTTGTTCATAAGTTCCCGTGCAGCTTCCAACCGCACTTGCCTAATATACTCATTGACTGTCCGTAAATACAAAAATCTAAAACCTTCCTGCAATTTTGCTTGTGATAAACCAGAATCTTGTGATAATTGATTCAAGGAATATTGACGCGATGGGTCTTCATCGATTTGTTGTGCTAAGAGTTTTATAGCTTTAAGCTCCTCTGTCAGGAGTGAACTTGGCTTAATATCGTTCTCATTATATTTATCGTGCATCTCCAAATGCATTGAAAGTAGATGGTATATTTTACTTTCAATTTGAAGAATGCGGGTCATTCCCTTGGTGTCAATATCTCGAAGGGCCTTGACATGGTCATCCATTTTTATGTGAATGGGACTGTAGTATGAAAACTCCTCGATCTCGTTTTTATCTATAAACACCTGATGCAATTTTTCAGACAACAGCTCCATAGTATTTAACCGTCTTTTCAAAAAATCTTTCCTGACAATGCTGATGACATTAATTTCCAATTGTTTTCCTTTAGGGAACAGTGCACAGTGTTCTACACTCTTTTTCGAAGTCA
>JBGTDZ010000097.1:0-4696 GCA_041748055.1 Aquaticitalea sp. | reverse complement strand
TGTTCTTCTTATTGGTGATGGTGACAATATTACTTTAGGCGCCCCAGCTATAGACGGAGCTCAAGTAGGAGCAAAAGTCTTAAGTCACCTTAAAGGTGACAAAGTCATCGTATTCAAAAAGAAAAGACGTAAAGGTTACCGAAAGAAAAACGGACACCGTCAAGCTCTTACTGAAATCGTTATTGAAAGCATTTTAGATTCGGGCGCTGTTAAAGCGGCCAAAGAAGACAAAACTTCGAGCACTGTTAAAGCGGGCAAAGTTGAAAACGAAGGAGCTAAAAAAGCCGAAAAAACTGAAAAAGCAAAACCAGCGAATTCCGAAGTTTCGGAAGAAAAAGCAGCTCCAGTAAAAGAAGCTAAAAATGAAGAAGCAAAACCAGCAACCAAGGCTAAAAAAGAAGAGGTTGAGGTTAGTGAGAATTTAGTAACGCGTGCAGAGAATCGCGCTGAAGAAGCAAACATCGACATAAACCTTGATAAAGTACTTCACAGCATTGGTACGGCTACAAAGTCTGAAGCTGACGATTTGAAAGAAATCAACGGAATCGGTCCAGCTTATGAAAAAAGATTGAACGAAGTAGGTATTTATACTTATGAGCAAATCAGCAAACTGAAAGCGGCCGACAAAGATGAACTTTCAGCAATCGATGGTATCACTCGTGAAAAAATCGAAGCTGAAGAGTGGGTTAAACAAGCAAAGGCCTTGTTAAAAGACAAAAAATAATAATAACAATATAAAACCTTAAGACAATGGCTCATAAAAAAGGAGTTGGTAGTTCTAAAAACGGTAGAGAATCAGAATCGAAACGACTTGGTGTGAAGATTTTTGGTGGACAAGCTGCTATCGCTGGAAATATCATAGTAAGACAAAGAGGCTATACGCATCACCCAGGTGAAAATGTGTATGGTGGAAAAGATCACACTTTGCATGCGCAAGTTGATGGTCTAGTAAAATTTACAAAGAAGAAAGACAACAAGTCCTATGTATCTATTGAACCGTTTACGGTTTAAGGATTGCATACGATAAAATTTTAAGAACCCTTTCTGGAAACAGAGAGGGTTTTTTTGTTTCATAACGTTAATATCACATAATCAATAAGTTTAGATAATAATCAAAGCGTTCCTTTATGGGTTTATTAAAAATCATTCGTTTTAAGCGTGTTTAAGCAGTTTTTTATAATTATTGGGGTCCTGATGACAATGTGTACAAAAGCACAAACCGATTCCAACAAACTCGATTTAAAATTACGAGAACTAAAGAACCAATTGAAGTTGGCCGAAGCTAATTCAGATTCAATGCTAACTGCTCAATCATATATAAATTTTGGCGATTTCTTCAATAATTTGAAGCTACATAGTGAAGCCATCAAAAATTATCAAAATTATCTTGACATCTATAAAACCAAAGATTCAAGTTTTGTATATGTTCAAAATCAGCTGGCAATAATAAATCTTGAATTGAAGAAATATGAAGAAGCTATAAAGATTTCTTTGAAGGCATTAGAAGTCTCTGAACAGATTAAGTATCCAAAAGGAAAAGCGACGGCCAATGCCATATTGGGTAGTGTTGCCGAAAAACAGGGAAACTATGAGAAAGCGCTCGAATATCAATATATCAGTCTATCAATATTTCAAATATCGCATGACAGTACAGGATTAGCTGGTATAAATGATAACATTGGTAGCATCTACGAGGACCTCGAACAATTTGATTTTGCCCATCAATACTTCAAAAAGGCACAAACGCTTGCAATTCATAGCAACACCAACTTGCAAATAAATATACTCAATAATTTGGGCGATGTGAATCGTAAAACAGGAAATTATGATACAGCGCTTTATTATACAGAACAAGCTTTTAAATTGGCGCAAGAAACCGATAATATAAACCAGATTGAGAGCGCCCTAAAGGATTTTGCAAGAACATATGCCGCATTGGGAATTTATGATAAGGCCTACGCCTATTTGAATAGACAGAGTGTGGTGATTGAAGAGGAATTGAAGCGAACCAATTTTGAAATGGTAAGTGCTATGCAAGTTTTATATGAGGTTAAGGAAAAGGAAGCTGAAGTCGAAATTCTCTATAAACAAAATCAGATTAACCAAGTGAGGCAATACATTATCCTGATTGTATCTGGTGTAGTTATTCTTTCACTAATAGCAGGGTTTTTATATTGGAAAAGGAGAAGAAAGCATGAAAAGCAAATATTGGAGTATCGTCAACAACTTTTACAGGCAGATTTTGACAAGAAAATAGTAGAAGAAGCAGCTCTGAAACGTGAAATTGACATTAAGGTATCTTCTCTTACCAACTACAGCCTCAACATTGCCCATAAAAACAAACGGCTTTTTGATGTTTCCCGAACGCTTTTGAAATTGAAAGGTAGAAATGGCGAGTTGGTGAACATCAAGTTGCAGCAACTGGTGGAGGAAATAGAATCTGAACTGAACAACAATAACGAATGGTCCGAACTTATGGGTTATTTTGGACAAATCCATCCAGATTTTTTTAAAAGTATAAAAGAACTTGCTTCAGAGAAATTATCGTCTTCTGAGACACGATTGTGTATGTTGCTTCGTTTGAACTTATCTTCAAAAGAGATTGCCAATATTCTACACATTACTTCAGACAGTGTCCGAATTGCACGTTATAGGCTTCGTAAAAAATTACCTCTAGATTCCAAAATAGATTTGCAGGCCTATTTATTAAACTTATAGCAGATGTTGTGTTAATCTAAATTAAAAGTTAAGCAAATGTAAATGTTGCCATATTATATAGTGGGTTTTCAAATGTAAGTTACTATTTGTTAATACATTCTAAAGCTTGTTAAGAATAGTTAGATATAGTTTTGTCCCATAACTAAATCAATCGATACATGAAAAATTTCTTTACTTTTCTATTCCTAACCTCCTTTTCCTTCTTTGGGTTTTCACAGTCTGGAAACATTCAGGGCGTCATAACAGATGAAAATGGTATCACCGTTCCAGGAGCTACCATTGTAATTGAACAACTCAACAAAGGCGTTGTTTCAGATTTTGATGGCAAATTCACAATGGTAAATGTTCCTGAAGGGACACATACCCTTTTGATAAAATATTTGGGGTTTGCGGATTATGAACAGGATGTTAGTGTTACCGCTTCAAAAACCACCAATGTAACAATTTCTTTAACGTCCCAAAGTACAGAGTTGGGCGAAGTTGAAGTCACAGGCTATACCTTAAGTGGCCAAGCAAGAGCATTAAACACCCAAAAAAACAAGGCAAATATTACCAACATTGTCTCAACAGACCAAATCGGTAAATTTCCTGATGCCAATGTTGGAGACGCTGTAAAACGTATTCCGGGTATTACCATGCAAGTAGACCAAGGTGAAGCACGTAACATTATTATTCGTGGTCTTTCTCCACAATTAAATTCAGTGACGCTTAATGGTAGCCGAATTCCATCCGCCGAAGGCGACAATAGAAATGTACAGATGGATTTAATCCCTGCCGACATGATTCAAACCATTGAAGTCAATAAAGCCTTGACGCCTGATATGGAAGCAGATGCGCTTGGCGGGTCCGTTAACTTAATCACTAGAACATCACCTCAAGGATTTCGTTTATCGGCAACCGCAGGTTCTGGTATCAATTTTATTACTGATAAAAGAATCCTTAATGGTTCCTTTTTATTAGGAGACCGTTCAACAAACCAAAAATTTGGATGGATGGTTGCGGCCTCCATTAATGACAATGACTTTGGAAGTGATAATATTGAGGCTGAATGGGACGATGAATTTGAATACAATGCAGGTGATGAAGATAATTTGGAAAGTGTAGATGTCAATCCTTACGCAAATGTTTTTGAAATAAGGGAATATCGCGTGCAACGTGTGAGACGTAGTTTTTCGGCAAATTTGGATTATAAATGGAACGACAATAACACCTTGTTTTTCAAATCAATCTACAATTGGCGCGATGATAGAGAGAACAGATTTGCATTGTCACATGAAATTTTGGATGGAGAAGATATAGGAATTGATGATTTTACAGTAGATGGAAATGGTGATTTAACCTCATTTCCTGTGGAAGTAGCGCGACAAACCAAAGGTGGTATCGCTGGAGGCCGTAAGCAAAATGCCAGATTGGAAGACCAACGGATGCAAAACTACAGCATTGGTGGTGAGCATTTGGCCAACTCCTTACAAATTGATTGGATGGCATCCTTCTCAAAAGCTTCAGAAGAACGATTAAATGAGCGCTACATACAATACACAAGTGAGTACGGAATCGATTTCAACAATAATCAAGATAAACCATTTTATTCGCCATCAAATGCGGAGGATGCACTTTTTAATAATTTTGAATTTGATGAATTGACAGAAGAAAATCAATATACAGAAGAAAGGGATTATAACGCCTTCGTTAATTTTCAGTTGCCATTGAATATTTTTGATGCAGAAAATGGCTTTATAAAATTTGGGGTAAGATCACGTTTTAAAAATAAAAATAGAGATAACGATTTTACAGAATATAGTCCGCTTGATGCCGAATTCGAGTTTTTAGGAGGAATTCCAACAAGAGATTATTCAGAATCTGATTTTAATGCAGGAAGCAATTATTTAGTTGGAAGTTTTGCAACGCCAGAGTTTTTGGGAAGTTTAAATTTCAACAATACAGACCAATTTGAAGGTGAAAATTTACCTGAAGAATA
>JBGTDZ010000096.1:0-1543 GCA_041748055.1 Aquaticitalea sp. | reverse complement strand
TGAGCCACCACCTATAATGAACAACTTTCCTTTGCTATTAATTTGTTGGGAGAAAGTCAATGTCGAACAAAATGTGACATTCAGTATCAAAAACATTATTAATGTAATCTGTTGCTTAAGTTTCATTACTGTTGTTTTCCTATTACAATTCCTCTTGGGTCACCGCTTGCGGTATAGAAAACTTCTGGGCTTGAGCCATCGAGATTGGCTCGCATCATCACATCTGCTGATCTATCTCCCCAATATATTTTTTGATTTTCGGCATCATAAGCAATCCCATAAATAACTCTTCCTATACCAACAGCAACTGTGGCTATGCCAGTTCCATCAAAATTGGCTGATTTTAAACGAATATCGCCCGTACCAATAAACTCATCGAAATAAATGCGGTTGCCGATGACCTTCAAACTGCCACCTTCAACTGTTGGAAGTAGTTCTACCTGTCCAGTCCCATCCAAATTCTTGGACCACACGCCTCCATTATAATTGATCCAATAGAGTTTTCTGTTTACCGAATCGATGTCCAATCCATCAGGATCGTTAGGTTGACCAACCACAAAATCTTCTTTTTGATTGACGTCTGAATTTGCTAAATCACCTCTTTGAATACCGTTACTTGTATCCCAATAAATTTTGTTTTCTTGATAGTCAATGGTCATACCATTTGGCTGATCCACGCCTATTCTGAAATCAATAAAATTACTTCCATCTAAATCTGAACGATAAATTTTATCAGCTCCATAATCGCTGATGTACAATTTCATATTGAGTGTATCCATGACCATTCCATACGAACTTTGAGCTGAAATGCCTGGAACTTGTGTGAAAATTGGTGCTTGGGTATTAATCAAGCTTTCATAAACTTGGCTACCGTCAGTAAAATAAATCGGGATTCCCGTTGCATTTGGATCTTTGATGACTATAATTTTTGTAACCTGTCTTATCTCCAATGAGCCCGATGTCGTAACAACTAAGTTTACCGAATAAGCACCCGGTTCTTCATACAAATGAGTAGGATTTAATTCGGTGGAAGATTCCCCATCGCCAAAATTCCATGAATAGGATGCTGTTCCAACGGTAGCGGGAACAATAGATGCATTCATGAACGTGACCATAGCAGGCGCAAAATCATCATTATCTATGGTATATGTAAATTGTGGCACCGTGCTCGCTGGGGGTACAGGAAAATCATCATCTCCGCAAGTTTGGAAAAACGTAGCCGTCACTATGATTAAAAAAATAATTTTTAAGTTTTTCATCTTTTTTGATGTTTGTATTGTTAATTCTTAAGGTGAAATATGAGAATGAATCAATTTCTTATAAAAATGACTATTCTTATTGAATTAAAACCAACCCTCTTGGACTTGCGATTCCTGTTTTTAAAATTGATTTACCTGAACCGTCAAGATTAGCGCTATTCAATTCCCCGGAATCACGACCTGACCAATAAATTTTACCTTCTGCATAATCAATTGCCATTCCGTAAATTCGTGTCAACGTAGTGTCAATGGTCTGAATATTACTGCCATCGAGATTGGCAACT
>JBGTDZ010000095.1:0-21877 GCA_041748055.1 Aquaticitalea sp. | reverse complement strand
AAATTCCTTTAAATTCAAAATAACACCGACCGACTGTATTTTTTTTTGGTTGACGGCAATACTTCTTGAATTTAATAGTTTGTTAACATGTTTTTGGTTTGATTTTTCTTTGAATGCCTTAAAAATCATTTACTTTTGTTTTGTGCAAAGGTAGTAAAACACAGCACATTTTTCATTATTGAACAAGAAGTAATAAGATGAACTTTAAGACATTTTTGTTATGTATTTCGTTGTTTGCTTTTGCGTGTTGCAGTGCGCCTAAAAGCTACAATAAAATTGAAGGTAAACAGATTGCCATTACTGATAGTTTACCAATTGACCAGGACATTGAGACCTTCATAAAGCCTTATAGAGAACATGTGAACAGTAATTTAGCTACTGTAATCTCGTATGCCAAGGAGACCTACTCTAAATCTGATGGAGATCTGAATACTGCCATTGGGAATTTTATGGCAGATGGAATGTATGAGCAATCCAATCCTGTTTTCAAGAAACGTACCGGACAAGATATTGATTTTGTGCTGATCAATCAAGGGGGGATACGGTCCATTATTTCCAAGGGAAACATCACCACACGCACCGCTTTTGAAGTGATGCCTTTTGAAAATGCCATTGTAGTTACCAAACTGAAAGGCGAACAGGTAAAAGAATTGCTCGATTATTTGGTTGCAGCAAAACGCGCACATCCAATATCCAAACTAAAAATCGTTCTAGATGCTACTGGCAATTTGCAAGATGCCACAATAAAAGGACAGCCCATTGATTTCAAAAAATCATATTATGTGTTGACAAACGACTACTTATTGAATGGTGGCGACCGAATGGATTTTTTCAAAAAAAGGGACACCGTTTATGTTATGGATTATAAAATCAGAAATGCACTCATTGATTATTTAGCAAAAAACGATACCATCAATCCTGTGATTGATGATCGGTTTATACAACTTAATTAAGTCTTATGAAAAGGAGAGATTTTATTCAACGCACTTCTGCTGCTTCGGCTTTGATTACCTTGGGTGGAATGGGCCTTTCCTCTTTTGCTGGCTCCCCAAAAAAAATAACGATTCTTCACACGAATGATGTCCACAGTCATATCGATCCGTTCGGTCCTGAAGATGGCAGGAACCCCAATAAAGGTGGCGTTGCGCGTCGCGCAGGACTAATTGCCTCAATTAGGGAACAAAATCCCAATACCCTGTTATTTGATGCTGGTGACATTTTTCAAGGCACACCCTACTTCAATTATTATGGAGGGGAATTGGAATTTAAATTGATGAGCATGCTCAAATATGATGCTGCCACGATTGGAAATCACGATTTTGACAATGGCATAGACGGCTTGAATGCACAAATGCCACATGCGGAATTTGATTTTATTTCATCAAATTATAATTTCAAAAATACGGTCATGGAGCAGCATGTCAAACGCTATAAGACTTATATCGTTGATGGGATTAAGGTAGGTGTTTTTGGTTTGGGGATTGAGCTTAATGGGCTAGTGGATAAAAATCTATACAAAGAAACCGTCTATTTAAATCCAATTGAAGTTGCCCAGGATATGTGCGGCATTTTAAAAGAAAAAGAGAAATGTGATTTGGTCATTTGCCTATCTCATTTGGGATATCAATATAGCGACTTATCAAATAAGCCTAGCGATTTATTGCTGGCTAAAGCTTCTAAAAATATCGATTTGATCATAGGTGGCCATACGCATACGTTTTTGGATAAACCGGCAGTTGTAAAAAATATCGAGAACAAAAACGTATTGGTCAATCAAGTAGGCTGCTATGGCATTAATCTGGGAAAAATCGATTTTTATTTTGATTTGGATAAAAATAAATCGGCCAGTGGAATATCCATCATTGTTTGATTATGCGGTAAGTCGTTCTGTGTTTTTTATCAAATAATCATCTTCTACCACCTTAGTTGTCACATTGATTATTTTGTGATGATTAAAAACATACCTGAAAAATAAATATCCACTTACTATGTGCAACATGATAGCTAAATAATCAAAAACCCAATAATATACATAAAGGTTACAGATATAAGTCAGTACATCTGAGAACACCAAACAAAAGACCATTACCAAAAAAATGATAGACTGGGTGCTTTCTTTGCTCAAGTAGACCGCAAAGGCAAGATAGGACATTGCAATAATGATGATACCGTGGCAAATAGAAAGTACCAAGCTCACATTGTCAGAAAAATTATCTTTTAGAATATCATAAAGCACATATAAAAAATAGGAATTCAATAATAAAATAATCACCAGATACACGGAAACCAATCCCTCATATTTTATGCGTTTTAATTTTCCCAAAAGTATAAATATCAACAATATATAGCTTCCAAGAGAAAAAGTTTTTGAAAGTTTATATGCAAGATCCCCAAAACCAAAAACAGAAAAGATGTCACCCAAAAATATAAATATGAAAATGGCCAAGAAGACATTTGCCATGTGATTCAATCTGGAGAAATATACAGTAAGAACTACAATAACGGAAATGAACTTAGTAATATTGGGAACAACATTATTTTCGAAGTACATAGCTATTCCATTGATTAGAAAGAGCGCCAAAAACAGAATAACGATAACACCCGTTGAGGTGCCTGTGTAAACGTGTTTCATAAATAGATTTAGATAAGTAGGTAATGCAAATATAAGAAAAAAATTGACTTTAAACGATTTAAATTAGCGTTTCGTCGAATATTTTGTTAAATTTTATCTTAAAATTCAATAATTCGCTTGCATTTCGTCTAAACCACCATTGAAACGACCACGAAGTTGAAAAAAATAAAAAATTACATACCAGTAGTGCTTCGAATTGTTATTGCAGTTATACTTATCCAGACCCTTCGATTTAAATTCACTGCACATCCAGATAGTGTTTATATATTTTCAAAAATAGGTATGGAACCTTATGGAAGGATTGGAATCGGAATTTTAGAGCTTCTTGCAGGAATTTTATTATTGATTCCCAAAACAGTATGGATGGGGGCATTCTTAACCATTGGTGTGGTCTGTGGAGCATTGTTTTTTCATGTTACAAATTTGGGAATTGAAGTGAACAATGATAAAGGTGTATTGTTTATAACGGCCTCAGTCACCCTCATACTTTCTGTAATTGTTCTTTATCTATATCGAAAAGATGTTCCAATTGTAGGGAAATATTCTTAAAAATGAAAATCTTGACGTAATGCATTTAGCTCCTCTTCCCCAGAGATTCGCGACTGAAGATATAAAAACAAGAATGCAAGAACTAAAAACAAAGAACAGAGCACATTTAGAACATTGATTTCTGAAACATAAAAATACGTGAGCTGAAGAACCTCGGAAAAAAAGATAAAAATTGCACCCAAGAGCAAATTCATAGATTTTTGGGTGTTTTTGGAAATATAATTGATCATTGCTACGGTCAATAATAACATTATAACAATATTATATGTGACCTCCAAAAAATACTGTCGTTCTGACAATATCTTCTCTGTCGTACCAGAAACTATGATGACACAAAAAATATCAAGAATAACTAAAATGATTAAATGAAACCAAAATTTTGATAGGATGTGAGGCATATTGATATCTTTTAAAACATGCAGAATCAAAAATACATAAGAAAGAATATACAAAATATTTCCCACATAATAAAAGTAATCTAAAGTGGTATCGTAATCGAATTTTACGAACCATGAGATAACATTCACAATTTCTGCCAAAGTAAAGCAAACTAAAAACAGAAAGAAAAACAATCTCCTTTCTGGCACTCCAATGCAATACAGTATTGTCAATAAAAGCACCAAAGATAATCTCATTCCAGCAGCTTGAAATTCAAGGTTATATACTTGAAATCCCAAAAAGAGCAAACAAACTACGATTAAAGTCCCTTTTAAAATTAGTCGTAAATGCATAAAATTATTTATCTAATTCAGGACAAATATAAAAAATATATACAATTAAACGAATAAAATTGCGTTTAATCGATAAAATTAATTAATATGTACGAAATTGCTGTAAAATAAATTTAAAATCATACTCAGATATCATTGGAATATTTAGTTGTTCGGCCTTTGTTTTTTTGCTTGGGCCCATATTCTCTCCAGCGATGATATAATTTGTCTTTGAAGAAATGGAACTCGACACTTTTCCGCCGTTGTCATCAATCAATTTTTTTAATTCATCGCGAGATATGGATTCGAAAACTCCAGAAACAACGAATGTTTGCCCTTGGAGCTTATTTGTTTGATTAGCCAATTTTTCCGCAGAGATTTCCAATTGCACTCCAAACCGCTTTAAACGCTCAATAATTTTTTGATTTTCTTCTGCAGTAAAAAAATCTACAACACTTTCCGCAATCCTGATTCCAATTTCATCAACAATTATCATATCCATAATTGTTGCTTTAGCTAGATTATCAATTGATTTAAAATGTTTAGCCAATTTTTTGGCAACCGTTTCGCCAACATACCTAATGCCCAAAGCATACAAAACGCGCTCGAAAGGAATTTGCTTTGAGGCTTCAATTCCCGAAATCAAGTTAACAGCACTTTTTTCGGCCATTCGTTCTAACGGAATCACTTGTTCTTTTGTCAATTCGTACAAATCGGAATAATTGACAATCAACCCTGCATTGACCAAAAGTGCCACCGTCTCACCTCCCAAACCTTCAATATCCATCGCCCTTCTCGAAATAAAATGCTGGATACGACCAATAATCTGAGGATGACACCTATTATAATTAGGGCAATAATGTTGTGCCTCACCTTCAGTCCTTATGAGCTCTGTACGGCATTCTGGACAATGTACAATATATTCTGTTGGTTGGGAATCTGCTGGTCGTTTTGTCAAATCCACGGCAATTATTTTTGGAATAATTTCCCCGCCTTTCTCAACAAAAACCTCATCCCTAACTCTAATATCCAATTTTTTAATTTGATCGGCATTATGTAAAGAGGCTCTTTTAACTGTGGTTCCGGCCAATTCTACTGGTTCCAAATTTGCAACAGGCGTAATCGCTCCTGTTCTCCCAACTTGATAGGTTATTTCATTCAATCGGGTAGAAACTTGATCCGCCTTAAATTTATATGCCATTGCCCAACGTGGCGATTTGGCAGTATAGCCCAATTCTTCCTGTTGGTGCAAATCATTCACTTTAATCACCACGCCATCCGTTTCATAAGGCAAATTATGCCGATGCACATTCCAATAATCAATAAACTCCAAAACTTCATCAATGGAGTTCACTAATTTTGCGGCAGAAGGTACTTTAAAACCCCATTTTCTCGCTTTCTCCAAACTTTCAAATTGAGTGGTGATATCTAAATTATTCCCAGTAATATTATAGAGCATACATTCCAAAGGGCGCTTGGCCACTTCTCCACTATCCTGCAATTTCAAACTGCCAGAAGCGGTATTTCGTGGATTTCGATAAGGTTCCTCTCCTATTTCAATACGCTCTTCGTTCATTTGATTGAAACCTTTAAAGGGCAACACAATTTCACCACGAATATCAAATTTAGGCGGATAATCACCTTTCAACTTTAAGGGAACGGATTTTATCGTTTTTATATTGGTGGTCACATCATCGCCCTGAAAACCGTCCCCACGGGTTACAGCCTTCAACAAATTACCATTTTCATAAGTGATGCTAATGGATGCTCCGTCATATTTCAGTTCGCAGGTATATTGTACGTTTCCATCAACCTGTTTTTTGATTCGGTTTTCCCAATCCATTAAGTCTTCCTTGGAATAAGAATTATCTAGCGAATACATCCGATGGGCGTGCACAACCGTTTCAAAATTCTTGGTAATCTGCCCTCCTACACGCTTGGTGGGCGAATTATCATCTGCAAACTCTGGATGCATTTCCTCGAGGTCCTGAAGTTGTTTTAACTTCACATCAAACTCAAAATCACTGATGGTTGGATGGTCTAGATCATAATAATTATAGTTATGTTGGTTCAATTCGTCACGAAGACTTAAAATCTGTTGTTGGATATCCATTAAAATCATACTGAAAAAGTTATCTTTTTACCTTATATTTAAAACCTCTAATATACTAAAATGAGTTTCAGGAAAATAGGCGTCCTAATAGTTTTTATCAGCTTTTTATTCAGTATTTCCTATGCTCAGAGGGAATTCAATGGACAGAAAATCATTCCTATAACATTAAAACAGACATTTACCGAAGGTCAATTTGTTCTCGATAATTCCAAAGGGATTCAATTTGATAAAAAGTTTGAAATCGCAGCCAATTTTCTGAAAAGTTATATTGAAAATGGAAGTAACATAAAACTTCATAAAGGCAATGACATTTCATTCTTAAAAGATGAAAGCATTCAAAATCCTGAAGGTTACAAACTTGAAATCACACCAAATCAAATCAAGATAAAAGCCAATTCGGATAATGGGGCTTTTTATGCCGTACAAACTTTGCGACAGCTGATTCCCTCTTCGTTTGAGAATTCAATATTCAATGAAAAAAGTGTCAACATTCAATGTCAAACGATTGAGGATGAACCACAATTTGAATATAGAGGCATGCACTTGGATGTTTCGAGACACCTATTTTCAGTTGAATTCATCAAAAGATACATTGATGCCTTGGCGCTACTCAAATTGAATACCTTTCATTGGCATTTGACCGATGACCAAGGTTGGCGCATCGAAATAAAAAAATATCCAAAATTGCAGGAAATTGCGGTTTATAGAACCGAAACCTTGATAGGTCATTATAATACAGATCCACAAGAATTTGATGGTGAACGTTACGGTGGATTTTACACGCAAGAGGAAATCAAGGAAGTTGTCGCTTATGCAGAAAACCATTTTGTTACCGTCATTCCAGAAATAGAGATGCCAGGACATTCTCAGGCTGCCATTTCAGCCTATCCCGAATTGGGATGTACTGGAAAACAAGTGGCGGTAGCTACAAAATGGGGTGTTTTTGAGGAAGTCTATTGTACCAAAGAAGACACATTCAACTTTCTCGAAGGTGTCTTGGATGAAGTTATTGAATTATTCCCAAGCAAATTTATTCATATTGGTGGAGATGAGGCACCAAAAACACATTGGAAAAATTGTCCGGTTTGCCAACAACGGATTAAGGATTTAGGCCTGAAAGATGAACATGAATTGCAATCTTATTTTATTACAAGAATTGAAAAATACCTAAACAATAAAGGAAAGGTAATTATTGCTTGGGATGAAATTCTTGAAGGCGGTCTGGCCCCAAATGCCACGGTGATGTCTTGGCGGGGCACTAATGGAGCTATTGAAGCCGCCAAAAAACATCACAAGGTAATCATGACACCCAACTCCCACTTATATTTTGATTATTATCAATCGGACAGCGATAACGAACCCTTGGCCATTGGTGGTTTTTTGCCCTTGGAAAAAGTGTATGGTTTCAATCCGATCCCTAACGAATTATCAACAGAAGAAGCAACTTACATTTTAGGTGCACAGGCCAATCTTTGGACGGAGTACATTACAGACGAAAAGAAAGCTGAGTATATGATGTTCCCTCGCATTCTTGCCTTATGCGAAGTCGTTTGGTCAAAACCTGAAAACAAGAATTATGACGATTTCATTCCACGTGTTGAACATTTTCAAAAACGATTGGATGCATTGGGTATCAATTATGCAAACCATTTGTTTGAAGTTGAAGGCGATTTGACGCCAGACGGCTACGAATTGAAAACTTTGACCAAAGACAAAACCATTCGTTTTACATTGGATGGTTCCGAACCTAATTTAAATTCCGAAATCTATTCAAAACCAATTCCAATTGACAAAAACACACTGATAAATGCAGGTGTGTTTAATAATGTCAAACAACTCGGTTCAATTTTTAAGCAAGCCATCAATACCCATAAAGCTTTTGTCAAAAAAATCACCTTAAATGTCGAACCAAATAAAGCTTATCCAGGAAGTGGTGCACAAGGATTGATCAATGGCATATCCGGAAGCGACACGAGATATGGTGATAAAGAATGGCTGGGATTTTGGGGCGATGATGTTGAGATTATGATTGATTTGGGTGAAGAAACTCCGATTCAATGGATTGAAATTCGATTTTATGACGCTCCAGGACAATGGATTTATGCACCGGAAAAAATTGAAGTAACTTTTGATGATGGGAGAACATTTCCAATTTATTCTGACACATCAAAACGAAATTCAAATAAATCCATAAAGAACGTAAAAATAGTAACTAGCATAAAGTCACGCTTCTTGAAATTCAACATTAAAAATTACGGAACAATTCCCGAAGGCAACCAAGGCGCAGGCAATAAATCTTGGACATTTTTAGACGAAATTACCATCAAATAAATATGCTGTTAGAAATCTGCACATCTAATTATCAATCTGCCATCAATGCCGAAAAAGCTGGTGCACATCGCATCGAATTATGCAGTGAATTGTGTGTTGGGGGCATCACGCCTTCGTATGGTTTTATAAAGCAAGTGTTGGAAAATATCAATATTCCGGTCTTCGTACTTATTCGTCCTCGAAGTGGAAATTTTACCTACTCTGATGATGAATTTGAAATCATGAAAAAAGATATCCAAATGTGCAAGGATTTGGGGTGCAAAGGAATCGTTTCTGGTATTTTGAATGTTGATAATTCCATTGATATCCACCTCACACAACAATTGATAAAACTAGCCAACCCTTTGGAGTTCACATTTAATAGAGCATTCGACTGGACACCAAATCCTTTTGAAGCCTTGGAACAACTCATCGCATTAAATGTGAATAGAATTTTATCATCAGGTCAGGAATCGTACGCAGAAAAAGGTATTTTTGTACTTCAACAATTGAAAAAACTGGCCAAGGGACGAATCATCATTCTTCCTGCTGGTGGAATCAATTCAGAAAACATCTTGGTATTTAAAGGCGGTGGTTTTGAGGAAGTCCATTGTTCGGCTTCGATAATTAAACGTGAGAACGCTGTCCCTAAAGTACCAATGAACAGCTCCAAGTTTTATGACGAAACTATAAGCAGTTATTCTGATATTACTCAGATGCAATCCATTTTAAAACAAATCAATGATAAAGCGTAGTTTTATTTTCATCTTATTATTAAGTCTGTGTTTCAGTTGTGAAACCAGTTATCATACCCCAAGAACTACCTTTATCGATACTGATTGGACCTTTAAAAGTCTGGCGGACAATACATGGCGCGAAGCTGCCGTTCCTGGAAATGTATATTCCGATTTGTTGACCCATAATTTGATAGCCGATCCGTTTAAGGCTGACAACGAACTCTTAGTACAATGGGTTGCTGAAAATGATTGGGAGTACAAGACTACGTTTAAAGTTGACGACAGCACATTCCAAAAAAAGCATATCGAATTGAATTTTGAAGGACTGGATACGTATGCATCCGTTTTTCTAAATGATAGCCTTATTCTTCAGACCAATAATGCCTTTCGCAGCTATATAGTGGATGTAAAACCATTTGTGAAACAGCAAAATAAATTGCACATTGTTTTCAATAGCACAGATTATTTTGAACAGGAAGGCAAAAACAAATTAGCTTACCAACTTCCCGAAGGCAATCGAATATTTACCAGAAAACCCCAGTTTCAATATGGCTGGGATTGGTCTCCTAAGCTCAATACATCAGGTATTTGGAAACCCATCACTATTACTTCATGGAACGAATTAAAAATCAATGACGTTTTTTTCAAACAACATTCCATTGAAGAATCGGTTGCCAGTTTTACTGCACAAGTGGAGTTTGAAACATCTTTAAGTGAGGAGTTGATTTTTGAAATTCTAGTGAATGACGAGGTGGTCAGCAAATCGAATGTTAAAATAGATTCGTTGCAAAAAAAATATGAGATTCCGTTTGATATTGAAAACCCTAAACTGTGGTGGCCCCATAATTTGGGTGAGCCTTATCTCTATGATATGTCCATCAGGATCAAAAGAGGATGGACCATTCTCGATTATAAAAATGTGGCAAAAGGTATTCGTACCATTGAGTTGGTGACTGAGAAAGATTCTATTGGAGAATCCTTTTATTTCAATGTGAACAATGTTCCTGTTTATATCAAAGGATCCAATTATGTCCCTCAATCGAGTCTTCAAAACAAGGTTAGCGACACCGATTATGATAAACTACTCAACGATGTCGTAGATGCCAATATGAACATGCTCAGGGTTTGGGGCGGCGGCATTTATGAAAATGATATTTTTTATGATTTATGTGACCAAAAAGGGATTTTGGTTTGGCAAGATTTTATGTTTGCCTGTGCCATGTACCCTGGTGATAAAGAATTTTTGGACAACGTAAAACAGGAAGCCGTTGACAATGTCAAACGACTTCGGAACCACACATCCATTGCGTTGTTTTGTGGCAACAACGAAAATTCTGAAGGTTGGGAAAATTGGCATTGGAAAGATGGAAAATCAAAGGCGCAACTAGCCGAAATATGGAACAATTATATCAAATTGTTCAACAATATTCTTCCAAACACCGTAAGGGAACTTGCAGACAATACTTCTTATTGGGAGACATCACCGAAATTCGGTCGGGGTAATGCAAGTTATAATACCGAAGGTGATACCCACGATTGGTTTGTGTGGCATGACGGGTATCCTTTTGAACATTTTGAAGAAGAAGTGCCTCGATTTATGAGCGAATTTGGATTTCAGTCCTTCCCCACTTATGAAACGATACAGTATGCTACACAGAATGATTCCATTGCGATGGATTCGCTAGCCTTTATGCCACATCAAAAACACTTAAAAGGTGCAGAATTGATTGACCAATATATGAAACGGGACTTTCCTGTACCAACCAAATTTGAAGATTATGTCTACATGAGCCAATTGCTTCAAGCGTTCGGAATCACCAAAGGGATTGAGGCCCATAGACGTGCTAAACCTTATAATATGGGAAGTATGTATTGGCAGTTGAACGATTGTTGGCCAGCAGTTTCATGGTCGAGCATAGACTTTTTGGGTAATTGGAAAGCCTTACATTATCAAGCAAAAAAAGCTTATAAAAATGTCATCACTTCTTCGATTATCGAAAATGACACTTTAAAAACCTATGTTGTCAATGACGAAATGAAATTACAAAGAGGCTCACTGTCATTGCGATTGCTCGACTTTAAAGGAACCGAACTTTGGGCCATGTGCGACACAATGAGTGTTAATGCATTAAGTAGTCAACAGAAATATGCATTGGATTTGAAATCTCTGAAATTCAAAAAAAATGAAGCCGTTTTGGAAACTTCTTTTAACAATAACACGTCCTACTATTATTTTGTAAAACCAAAGGAATTATCACTTCCAACATCAGAAATTGAACAGAAAATCACAAAAACGGATGCTGGCTTTACCATTGAAATAGTAAGTGAAACCTTGCAGAAGGATGTGTTTCTTTTTAGTGATGCCAAAGGAAAGTTTAGCGATAACTTTTTTGATTTGATGCCAAACGAACGAAAAATCATTGAATTCAAAACTCGAGTTGGTGCTTTGGATGATTTAAAAATAAAAACCTTAAATCAATTTGTGAAAATCAAGAAAGGACTTCCATTAAATAATTCAACTGCCAAAAATGACAATCTTACTGAATAGTTATTAGTTATTGGTTTTTAGTTAATGGTTAAATGAAATTCTTACTTGCTTTAAGCATTCTAGCATTTCCAAAAATGTCATTCTTTATTTCAATGTGTTCAAAATTAAAATCTTCAAGCAAAACAACCATTTCCTTTCCCAAATATTGATTGATTTCAAAAAACAATTGCCCTTCATTATTTAGATATTTGGTAGCAAACTCTGCAATGGTTCTATAAAAAATCAAAGGGTCATCATCTTCAACAAACAATGCCAATCCTGGTTCAAAATTCAAGACATTATTCTTCATCTCAGCTTTTTCCAAATACCTTACATATGGTGGATTTGACACGATGATGTCGAAATTGAAATTTTCGTCCAAAAACGTCGTGGAAAAATTCCAATTGCTCCGATTTAGAATGTCTGATTGGATAAACTGTACGTTCACACCATTCATAATTGCATTTTCCGTAGCAACTTTCAAAGCTTCAGCACTTACTTCCAAACCGAAAACCTTAGCATTTGGTAAGTTCTTGGCAATTGAAATTGCAATACAACCACTTCCTGTTCCAATATCCAAAATATTGAGTGGTATATTAGTGGGCCTTTGTTGGGAAATAACCCAACTTACCAATTCTTCCGTTTCTGGACGTGGAATCAGCGTATGCTCATTTGATCTGAACGAAAGTCCGTAAAATTCGGTTTTTCCAAGAATGTATTGAATTGGTTCTTCAAGTTTCAACTTTGCCAAAGCTTCAAATAGAGGTTGCTCTTCTTCTTTAGTAATTGTAAATTGGGGTTGAAGTGACAATGCTAGCCTTGGCATTCCTATATATTCCCCCGTTAGGATATAAAAAAAGCTATCCACCTCTTCCTTACAGTAGATATCATCCAGTTCCTTATGGAAAATATTTCGAATCTCCTTTAAAATCATATATCCTTAATCATCCACACATTACAGGAATAATGTCCTGTATCTCCCAACGGCCCATCTATCGATTTAAAACCTACTTTGGTATACAGTTTTTTGGCTTCCGTCATATAAGGCATGGTTTCAAGATAACACTGTTCAAAACAAAATTCCTTGGCTTTGGCCAAACACCTTTCCATCATCGCACTTCCCAATCCTTTACCCCTAGCTTCTGGGAGGAAATACATTTTTTGCAGTTCGCACACGTTGCCTTCAAAATTGTCAAGTGGCGCAATTCCAGCGCCCCCTATTATTTTGCGGTTGTCATCCACAACAAAATAGGCCGATTTTCCTTTGGAATATGCTTTTGTCATCCTGTCCAAAGACACATCGGCATACGCTGTACCAACTTTAGGAACTCCTAAATCAACCAGTACAGATCGGATGACTTTGGCAATTTGCTTATCATCATTCTCGCAAATTTCTCTTATAACAATGGGTTCTTTAGTCACTTATAAATACTATTTTTGTGGCCGTGAAGATACATGAAAAATATATAAAACGCTGTATCGAAATTGCCAAAAATGGATTGGGTTCTACGGCTCCAAACCCAATGGTAGGCTGTGTTATTGTACATAATGAAAAAATCATTGGGGAAGGCTACACCAGTGCCTATGGTGGCCATCATGCCGAAGTAAATGCATTGAATTCTGTTAAAGACAAATCTTTATTAAAGACATCAACACTATATGTAACGTTAGAACCTTGTTCTCATTTTGGAAAAACACCCCCTTGTGCGGATGCGATTATCAAATACCAAATTCCAAAAGTCGTAATCGGAACGATGGATACCCACAGCAAAGTTGAAGGCCAAGGTATCGAAAAACTGAGAAATTCTCGATGCGACGTAGTTGTAGGGGTTTTGGAAGACGAATGCAAGACACATCATAAGCGTTTTTTTACATTTCATAATAAAAAGCGACCTTATATTATATTAAAATGGGCCCAAACAAGTGATGGATTCCTTGCTCCAGAAACTAAAACTGAACAAAAACCTATTTGGATTACAAATGAAATATCACGGCAAATGGTTCATAAATGGCGAGCGGAAGAGCAGGCGATTTTGGTGGGTACCAATACTGTTTTGCAAGATAATCCAAGTTTAACAGTTCGGGACTGGACTGGTAAAAACCCCATTCGTGTGGTTTTGGATAAAGATTTGAAGTTGCCAAACACATATCACATATTTAATCAGGATGCTGAAATCATAGTCATCTTTGATGAAAAGGACAAATTTCCTACTTCTCTTTCAGAAGAAAGATGGTCAATACATCCGCCAATGAAGGATATGTACAATGGAACTTTCAACAGTATCGATTGGGATTTAAGAAACAATATTGCTTCACAAATCTGTTCTGTATTGTACAACCATAATATAAATTCCATCATTATAGAAGGTGGCAGCAAAACACTTCAAACCTTTATCGATGAAAACCTTTGGGACGAAGCTCGTGTTTTCATCGGAAAAGCAAATTTTAATGAAGGTATAAAAGCTCCTAAATTAAGCGCTAAATTAATTTCCAAAGAAAACATACGTAGCGATTTTCTGAATATCTACTTTAATGACAGCATATAATTTGATTGATAATCAATCAGAGTCTAGAATTGAAATGTCAAATCCAAATTTCTCTTAGGTTAAATGAAGTAAAACCTATTTTTAAGCTGTTTGACGAACATTATGAAACAGACATTAAAGTTTTAAACGATTAATCCTGCAGTTTATCTAAAATATATTTTGGACATCGCGTAGGTCGATTCCTGTTAATGTCAATAAATACCAAAGACGTATTTCCAGTTGCAAGAATTTCATTTTTTTGATTGAGAATTTCGTATTGAAATTCGATGGTGGCAGAAGGGATTTTTAACAATTGTGTTTTCACTTTAATTATATCATCATAACGCGCTGACTTTTTGAATTTTATACTCAATGATATCACTGGAAGTATGATTCCACTTTCTTCCATTTGCTTATACGACACTCCAAATTTCCGTAACCATTCTACCCTACCAACTTCAAAATATTGGGCATAATTACCATGATAGACAACGCCCATTTGATCGGTTTCGCCATATCGAACTCTCAATTCAATTTCATCGTATTTTAGAGATTCTATCATTGTTTCTTAATTTTTTTTTGTAATTTCAACAAGTTTTAAACATGAGAAAATTTTTCTTAATATTCAATACCATTTCATTTTTTTATTAAGAATTTTGTTCACATATTTGTCAAACTAAAATATTCAAGAGAAGCTCAGATTTCTCTTTTTTTTGCTAACCAACTATCAACAAAAAAGAATTATTAAGAATGAATTTAACTGCGCAAACGGTATGGGATAATTGTCTGACATTTATAAAAGACAATATACAACCCCAAGCATACAAAACTTGGTTTGAACCCATAGCAGCAGTAAAGCTAAGCGATAACGCCTTAAGCATTCAAGTACCCAGTAAATTTTTTTATGAATGGCTAGAAGAGCATTACGTGAAGATTTTAAAAGTCGCCCTGACGAAACAACTTGGGGAAACAGCAAAGTTGGTTTATGTCATCAAAATGGAAAACAGTTACGGTAATAAACAGCCGTTTACCGAAAAAATACCAAGCTCCAATAGAGGTGGCTTAAAACCACAGGATGTTGATATCCCATTACAGAATAAGAATCCAGAACTGAAAAATCCTTTTGTGATTCCTGGCATTCGCAATGTGAAGATTGAGTCGCAATTGAACCCCAATTATAGTTTTGAAAATTTCCTTGAAGGTGATTCCAACCGGCTGGCAAGAAATGCTGGTTTGGCAGTTGCAAACAAGCCAGGTGGAACGTCGTTTAATCCGCTATTGATTTTTGGTGGTGTTGGTCTGGGAAAAACACATTTGGCACATGCTATAGGTGTTGATATTAAGGACAAATATCCTGAGAAAACCGTTTTATATATCTCAGCGGAAAAATTCACACAACAATATATAGATTCCGTAAAAAAGAACAATAGAAATGATTTTATCCATTTTTATCAGATTATAGATGTGTTGATCATTGATGACGTACAATTTCTTTCAGGTAAATCGGGAACACAAGATGTCTTTTTTCATATTTTCAATCATTTGCACCAAAATGGTAAGCAAGTCATTCTAACAAGTGATAAAGCGCCAGTGGACATGCAAGATATTGAACAGCGTTTACTTTCCCGTTTTAAATGGGGACTTTCGGCAGAATTGCAAACCCCTGATTTTGAAACACGTGTCTCTATACTAAAAAATAAACTCTATCGAGATGGCGTGGATATGGAAGATGAGGTTATTGAGTATGTTGCCAAACACATTAAAACGAACGTACGGGAACTTGAAGGTGCCATTATATCATTGATTGCCCAATCCTCTTTCAATAAAAAAGAAATTACCGTCAATCTCGCTAAGGAAATTGTTGAGAAATTTGTAAAAAATACCAAACGTGAGGTTTCCATTGACTATATCCAGAAAGTAGTCTCAGATTATTTTCAAATGGACGTAAGCACCTTGCAATCAAAAACCCGGAAACGTCACATTGTTCAAGCAAGACAGTTGGCAATGTTTTTTGCCAAAAAATTCACTAAGGCTTCCTTGGCGAGCATCGGCTCCCAAATTGGAAAGCGCGACCACGCTACCGTACTTCACGCATGTAAAACAGTGGATAATCTGTCTTCCACAGATAAACAATTCAGGAAATACGTAGAAGATCTTTCAAAAAAATTCTCGCTTTAATTTTCAATATAAATGACACGAATACTCATGGTATGCTTGGGCAACATTTGTCGTTCACCATTGGCACATGGTATTTTAGAATCCATTCTTCCCACAGACACGTATTATGTTGATTCTGCAGGAACTGGCAATTATCATGTTGGTGCTGCACCTGACCAACGCTCCATTGAAATCGCTAGAATTAATGGAATTGATATTTCAAGGCAAAAATGCAGACAATTCAAGATTTCAGATTTTGATTCTTTTGATGTGATCTATGTCATGGATGAATCCAATTATAAGAATGTTGCTGATCTAGCAAGAGACCAACAAGACATCTCCAAAGTGAAATTGATTCTTAATAATGTTGGAAAACCCAAAAGGGAAGTGCCGGATCCTTATTATGGAAATGATAATGACTTTGCGAATGTATTCAATTTGTTACAAGATGCTTGCATAACTATTTCAGATCAACTTCAAAGTAGAAAATAGGAATATTCTTTCACTAGATTTTAGCTTTTTTTCGTAAATTAGAGCAATTAACGTCCGTAAGATTATCAAAATGAAATATTGTTATTCAACAATCTTAAGCATATTTTGTATTTCACTTTTTGCCCAGCAAATAAATCTTGAAACAATTGCAACAGGTTTTAACAATCCTGTGAACATTAAAAATGCAGGTGATTCGAGATTGTTTGTATTGGAACAGGCTGGATTGATCCAGATTATAAATTCTGATGGTTCGAGAAATCCAATTCCTTTTTTAAACATTAATTCCATTGTGATTGATGGTGGTGGTGAAAGAGGATTATTGGGACTGGCTTTTCACCCCAATTATGCTACGAATGGATATTTTTACGTGAATTATATCAACAATAGTGGTAATACTTTAATTTCCAGATTCACTAGAAGTGCTTCAGATCCGGATATAGCAGATGGATCAACGGGGTTGCAAATCCTTACTTATACGCAACCATTTGGAAACCATAATGGAGGCGACATGGCGTTCGGTCCAGATGGATATTTATACATTTCTTCTGGTGATGGCGGTTCAAGTGGAGATCCTGGTGATAGGGCGCAATCACTGACTACCCTCTTGGGAAAATTACTTCGCATCGACGTCGATGGCAACAGTAACGGAAATTACGGTATTCCAGCTGATAATCCATTTGCTGGAAGCACAACTGCCATGCAGGAAATCTGGGCGTATGGCCTTCGAAATCCTTGGAAGTTTTCATTTGATCGAACAACCAATGACCTATGGATTGCTGATGTTGGTCAAAATGTAAGGGAAGAAATCAATATGGTGGCTTCAAGTGCCGCTGGAGTTAATTATGGATGGCGTTGTTATGAAGGTTCAGCCGTGTTCAATCTAAGTGGTAATTGTCCTGCGAGCAACACTTTGACATTTCCCATAGCCGAATATACACATTCCAATGATGGACTCTTTAAATGTTCCATAACCGGAGGTTATCGTTACCGAGGAATTGCGCAACCAAGTCTCTCAGGCTTATATTTCTTTGCAGATTATTGCAGTGATGAGATTGGAATTCTCACATTCAATGGAACAAATTGGACACGGGTATTTACGCCACCATTCACCGGAAATGGATGGACGACATTTGGAGAAGACATCAATGGCGAAATTTATATTGCTGGAAATGATTCAGGAACTGTTTATAAAATCATTGATCCGTCATTGAGTGTAGGCGAAAATAATCTAAATATAGTGAACTTATTTCCAAATCCCGCTTCTGATGAAATACATATCAACATTTCGAATTCCGTCTTGTTTATTCAAGCGGTTACGTTTTATGACATTCAGGGGCAATTAGTCACGTCAGACTCTACTCTTGAAGGACAATTGAATACTATTTCAACAAAACACTTAGCCACTGGAATGTATTTTGTACATGTCACTGATAGCAACGGAAACAGCATTGTTAAAAAGCTTATCAAAAATTAATGGAACAAAAATCGGGAAAACTGTATCTTATCCCCACAGGACTTGGAGACAATCCAACGTTGGAAGTGCTGCCAATTTCAATCAAAAAAGTAATCGAATCTATTGATGATTATATTGTAGAAAACGAAAAAACAGCGAGACGGTTCATCAAACAGTTAAGTCCGGAAAAATCCCAGCCAGGTTTAAAACTGCATGTGTTAAATAAACATACAGCAGAAGATGAAATTCCTCAATTCTTAAATGCCTGTAAAGAAGGCAAGTCGATGGGGCTACTCTCGGAAGCTGGATGTCCAGCAATAGCCGATCCTGGTGCCGATATTGTAAGATTGGCGCATGAAAATCATATTCAAGTTGTGCCATTGGTAGGGCCTTCGAGTATTATTTTGGCATTGATGGGTTCGGGTATGAACGGTCAAAGCTTTGCTTTTAATGGATATATTCCAATTGATAAACAAGAACGCAAAGTTGAATTGAAACGACTTGAAAAATTATCGTCTGAGCAAAACCAATCACAATTGTTCATTGAAACTCCCTATAGAAACAACCAAATGCTTGAAGATTTGTGCAGCACCTTGCAACCCCACACATTGGTATGTATTGCATGCGATCTGACACTCTCTTCAGAATATATCAAAACGATGTCTATAAAGGATTGGAAGCATGTAAAAGTGGATTTGCACAAACGCCCAGCCATTTTTATAGTTCACAATGAACGATTATAGCGTCACTTTGGCCATTTTATCTGGAACAATTGAAGACGTGTCATAACCGGAAAATTTCTTCATATAGGATCGTATTGAAGTCCCAAATGCATCAGAGAACGTATCATTTCCATAACTTCTCAAGAATTTTTTTACACTACCCGGACCTGCAAGATGCGCCGCAGCTAAAATTCCAGATTCGGTAATGGTAATTCCGCTTATTTTCTTTCCTTCAAAGCGAATGATGTCCTTTCGCAAAACCCACTTGTTTCGTTGCGCATTTGCCATAAATGCTTTTTCCTGTAGTTCTGGGTTATATAAAAAGTCATTGGCGTTATATATGCCCAAAACTTTTAAAGTTTCAAGCCCAAATTGATACTTTCCAATATAGCCAAAATCATTAACAACTCGGTAATTCCCCCTAGATTCCTTAAATGCTACTGCTTCCCTGAAACCCAAATAGGCTTTTCCTAAAAATGGTGAAAAATCAGTTGGAGTTGCATTTTTGGATTCTACCTTTTCTGACAACATTGCTATATCTTTGTGAACGGTATAATCCAATTTCAATCCAGCGGTAGAAAATTTAGTCATGTCAACCGTAGTTTTAGGATATAATGCTATGACAATTATCGATAAAATCACAAGAGGGATTGCTAAATAATTAATCCATTTTTTTTTCATAATTTCTTACTTTATAGAACTTAAAAACACTGTTTTAAAATCCTAATTTTTAAGGACGCAAATATACGACTTATATTGACATACTGAAAATTAGACTGTTAACGTTTGTTAAAAGTAGATTAAATGAGCCTTCCAGCCATTTTCATCGTTGAACTCCAAGGTTGGAAAAGGTACCTTAATTACGTTCAGAACGTCAAATATTGATTTCAAAAGATGGGAATCTGTCTTGATTTTTGTCAAATCCACATCTAAGCTGAAATAGTATTGTCGCGTTGGATTAGGAATATTTATAAATGGTTCTATGGATTCCATTTTTCCTGTAAGCAAACCATCAGCACCATATCCAAATGCTACATTTAACCATTTTGGCACGCTGCTATCTTTAAAAAAATCATGTATATTGGCGCTTAACCAATAGGTCTGTCCATTGTAATCCTTAAGTACTTCTTCTATAAAACCGTTTCCAAGTTTATCTGGGCTTTGCGAGGCAAAATCAGTTTGATGAAATGAATATTTCAAGGAAATCCTTTGCTCTTTCCAAAGCAATTCTTGTCCTATGTATAATCCGGTTCCTGAAGCATTGGCAATCATATCGCCCCAAGAAAAGCCCCATTCTTCACTAAAACCATCAAAAACCTCAACGGCAGTCAAAAATGCAAATCCCAATGTTGCGCCATAAATCATTTGATTTTTCTCACTCTCACCACTCCATTCCAATACATTCGCTCCTATCCTTCCCAATTGATATGATGAAAACACATGGCCTAACTTATCCATTTGAAGCCATTCATCATTATCATTTAAAGTGTGAAATTTTGATTGTGGATAATCTGCATACCATAATTGGTTCAATCCGACCAAGGAAATAGCAGCCAAGGAGGCTTCTGTAATGTAAACCGTATTTCGCCGAGAAGTGTTTAAGGTATCGCTAGGCTCAAGAAAAGTTTCGGTTGAAGATTGTGAAAAGACGGAAAAGGATATCAGAAAAATAAATAAGATATGTGTTGTTCTTATCTTCACATCTATCTATTCACACCCTGTTGATTTATCCATCGCACATACTCTTGTCTATTGACATTATGCTGTGACAAGGTTTTGGCAAATTTATGATAGCCAAAATTTTTCACGTCCGCTACAAAATAAAAATAATCATGGTTTTCTGGATTCAATACTGCATCAATAGAAGAAATGTCGGGCATGGCAATAAGACCTGGAGGCAAACCTGAATATTTATAGGTATTGTACGGAGAATCCAATTCCAAATCCTTATAAAGTACACGTTTGATGACTTTATTAAAATCATTTGTACTTTTCTTGATGGCATAGATAACCGTTGGATCGGCTTGAAGTGCCATTCCAATCTTTAAACGGTTCAAATAAACGCTAGCAACACGAGGCCGTTCGTCAGTTTTAGCTGTTTCCTTTTGAACAATTGAAGCCAAAATTGAAACTTTATTAGGAGTTAGATTGAGGGATTTTGCCTTATTCACACGGGCTTCAGTCCAAAAACGATTGTATTCCTTAATCATTCTATCTCGAAACTGTTCTGCCGATGTGTTCCAAAAAAACTCATAGCTATTTGGCAGGTACATTCCCAAAGCAGTCTCATTTGAAAAATTATTTTCCTTTAAAAATTTAGGGTCTGTCATTGCTTCCACCAATGATGAACTATCAGCTTCAATCTGGATTGATACCCTCTGGGCAAGGTCTTCTAAAGTCTCTTGGTTATTGAAAGAGAGCTTTAAGGGTACATTGTTGCTACGGATGGAATTGATAATATCATTGTTGTTCATTCCTTTTTTGATGATAAACCGTCCCGCCTTGATGTTTGTAGGATACTTTTTTTGTTTTGCAAGAACATCAAAACTCCCAATGTCTTTCAACAAAGCCTTCAACTGTTCCCTAACATCTTCGTAAGTCGCATTTGTAGGAACAAAAACATATGCCTGCTCATTGTTAAAAGCTGTATTGGAGTTGAACATAATGGTGTAAATGTTGTACGAAACAACTGCGGCAACGACCAATCCAATAAGCACAACGGCAATCAGAATTTTTTTGATATACATTTAATGTTTTATAAGTTGAAATAAATATTCGTTTTGAAAGCTTCCGTCTATTAAGTTCCAATCCTTTTTAAGACCCACTTTTTCAAAGCCTTGATTGGTGAACAGGGAAATACTCGCTTTATTACCTTCTGTGATATTGCAGTATAATTGATGCAAATTCAAATGTTTAAAACTGTAATTGACCAATAATTCAAGAGCTTCCC